>JABDQA010000227.1 GCA_013042475.1 Desulfofustis sp. | reverse complement strand
GGTCGCTTCAGGGTAGGCATCGGTGAGCCAGGTGTGCAGCAGCGGAAAAGCCCCCTTGATCCCAAAAGCGAGCAGAATCAACCAGCCGCCAAGGTCATCGGTGCCGATAAAATCAAACGCCAGCGAGCCGCTCTGTTGGAAATGCAGCAGCAGGCCGCCAAGCAGGATCACCCCTGACATCACCTGGATGATCAGGTAGCGCATGCCGGACTGATAGGCCCTCTCGGTACGCCGGGCCCAGACCAGGAAAACCGAGGACACCGCAAGGACTTCCCAGAACACGAACAGGGTTAGCAAGTCGCCGGCGAACAGGGCGCCCATACCACTGCCCGCATAGAGGAGACCGCACACATGCTGCATCGTATCCTTGACATGCAGCGCAAAAAGAATCGAGACGAAGGCAGCAATGTGGAAAACATAGCCAAAGACGATGCTCAGGGCATCGACTCGGTATGGGGTCAGCTCATATTCGAGGAACTGCATATGGACCAGCACCTCACCGTCGAGATACCAGAGATGCAATCCGCTCAACGCCACCACCCCCAGCATCAGCACCGAGCGCAGGTATCCCCTGGTGACCAGGGCCAGCAGGGCAGCCACAAAAAACGGGACAAAGGCGGGAATTTCAATCGGCCACATGATCTTCCTCCCCCATGGTCAATTCGTCCCTGGTGTAATAGTCCTCGTCGCGTTCCACCATACCGCGCAGATACTTCGAACCGATAACGATCGCGGCACAGCCAATGAATCCGTAAATCGAGTAGAAACCAAGTAGTGCTTCCCAGGGATGCTGGGTGTGTCTGTGGATGATAAAATCGAGCAGCAGCAGAATTCCGCAACTGATATAAAGCCCGTAGAGGACGATTTTCACATTTCGTGGTTTATCGAAGAGATAAAGTTTTTTATCTGCCATGTACCCCCGCAGCCTCCAGAAAATATGTCCCCAACTCGTAGAGCGGTTGTGGATAGATAAACAGGACAATGCATCCCACTGACGTCAGACTGAGCGCCACCAGCGAAGGCAGCGGTGCCTCCTTGACCTGCCTCAGCCCTTTTTTATCATCGGGATCAGGATAGAGAAATCCCTTGATCGGTATGGGCAGCAGGTAGGCGATATTGAGCAGCGAACTGACCATCAGCACTACCATTAGAATGAGCTTATCGGCCTCGATGGTGCCGATCATCAGGTACCATTTCGACCAGGTTCCGCCGCAGGGCGGTAGACCGATGATGGACAGACTACCAATGAAGAACGCAGTCATGGTGACCGGCATGCGCCGGCCCAATCCGCGCATATCTGAGATTTCGGTTTTATGCGTCGCCACCATTATCGCCCCGGCACAGAAGAACAGGGTGATTTTACCAAAAGCGTGCATGCCGATGTGCATCGCTCCGCCCAGGGCACCGGCGCTGTTGGCCAGCAGGGCTCCAACGGTGATGTAGCTGAGCTGGCTGACCGTGGAATAGGCCAGCCGAGCCTTCAGATTGTCCTGTTTCATCGCCACCAGTGAAGCGATAATCACCGAGGCACCGGCCAGGTAAAGCAGAAAATTGGTGGTCGGCAGCCGGTTCAGCATATCAAAGCCGAATATGTAGGTGCAGATCTTGAGGACGCTGAAGACACCGGCTTTGACCACGGCCACCGCATGGAGCAAGGCACTCACCGGCGTCGGTGCAACCATGGCAGCTGGCAGCCAGCGGTGAAACGGCATAATTGCCGCCTTCCCAATGCCGAACACATAGAGCGGCAAAAGAACTGCGGCGGCGAGGGTGTGGCTCTGATCAAAGATGCCCCCGGGGTGAAAATCTACGGTGCCGGCGATGTACCAGGTGCCGATGATGGCAAGCAGCAGAAAAAGTATCGAGGTGGTCAGCAGGATGCCAAGATAGACCCGTCCGCCCAGCTTGGCCTTTTCGGTCCCGGCGTGGGTGACCAGCGGATAGGTGGAGAGAGTCAGAATCTCATAGAATATAAAAAGGGTAAAGAGATTGCCGGCGTAGGATATGCCCATCACCGAGGAAATAGCAATGGCGAAGCAGATATAGAACCTGGTTTGATTTTTCTCCTGGTGACCCCGCATGTAGCCGATTGAGTAGATAGTCGTGATGAGCCACAGGAAGCTACCAATCAGTGAAAAAAGCATGCCCAGCGGCTCGATACTGAAAAACAGGACAAGGCCGGGCAGGATGTGAAGCCCTTCCCAGGAGACGGCCGCGCCCGCCCCGGTTATTTTGTAGAGGCTCACCGTCAGGTAAATGAGTACCAGACTTGCAGTCAGGCTCACCGCTTCCCTCAGATTCGGAGAATGTCCAAGAGCGACGATGCCGATCACGGCTCCGAGCGGAACCAGTATGGTGAGAAGCAGCAGTGTCTCGGCAGTCATAAGAATATTCCTCCGAACAGTGCTTCTGCCGCTCTCTTGCTGACCCCGACGGTCAGCGAAGTGTCGATGCCAAAATAAAAATTGGCGAAGACCAGCACATAGATCGGCACCAGCTGGCTTAGGGGCGGATCCTTAACTTCTTCAATGAAGATCCGCGGACTGGCGAAGTAGACCCACTCGACAATTCGCCAGACATAGATGACCGCCAGCAGAGAACTGAACAGCACAAGCACGGTCAAGGGCCACCAGCCATTTTCCAGCAGTGCCAGCACCAAATACCATTTAGAGACGAAACCCACGGTCAGCGGCACGCCGATAAGGCTCAAGCCGCCCGCCACCAGAGCCGCCATGGTCCAGGGCATTTGTCTGCCAAGCCCGGCGAAATGACTGAGCTGGGAACTGCCGACCCGGTAGACCACTGCGCCGATGGCCAGGAACAGCGCCGCTTTCATCAGGGCGTGATTGAACAGGTGCAGCAAGGTGGCGGTAAGACCGAGCGGGGTACCAATGGCCAGAGCCAAAATCATGTAACCGATCTGGGCCACGCTGGAATAGGCGAACAATCGCTTGATATTGAGCTGATAGATGGCCGATATCGAGGTCGCAAAAATACCTGAAATGCCGAGCACCACGAAAATTTCCTGCAGGGGCAGCACCGTGTTGGCGAACTCCGGGCCGACCACCGAAAATATGAAGCGGATGAGCACATAGACCGCCACTTTCGTCGACGTGGCAGCCAGAAAGGCAGTGGCTATTGACGGGGCAAAGGCATAGGCATTAGGCAGCCAGAGGTGGAGCGGAAACAGAGCCAGTTTCAAGCAGACACCGACGATGAAAAAGCCGATGGCGCTTAGTACTGTTTTTGAATTGTGTACCTCGGGAAGACGCTGGGCCAAGTCATACATGTTCAGGGTCCCGGTCATCATATACATCAGACCGACGCCGATGATGATGAAGGTGGCGCCGATGGTACCCATGATCAGGTACTGGTAGGAGGCGGTCAACGCCCTCCGGTCATTGCCCAGGGCAATAAGGGTATAGGATGAAAGTGCCGAGATCTCCAGAAATACGAAAACGTTGAAAGCGTCACCGGTGCACAAGATGCCCAGAAGACCGGTTAGGCAAAGCAGGTAGGCGGTGTAGAAGAGCATATGCCGGCTGCGGGGCAGTTCTCTGTCGATGCTCGTCTGGGAGGCGACCAGCACAATGGCACCCATGGCGGAGACCAGCAGAAGCAGATAGCTGTTCAGGTAATCGATCCGGTATTCGATTCCCCAGGGCGCGGCCCAGCCACCCAGCTCATAGGCTATGGTTCCGTGCAGCAGAACCTGTTGAAGCAAAAGACAGCTCACCAGAAATGTGATGGTACTGGTCAGCAGGGCAAAAAGTCCGACAGCTCGCGGGCTGCGCACGATCAGGCATAGGGGTGCCCCAAGCAGGGGCACGATTACCTGCAGTATGGGTAGGTGGTCGATCACTCGTCTAGGTTTTGGACACTAAGGACATGTTTTTTCCGAAACCCATAGGCCTCGAGCCGACTCTCCATCTGATCCTGGGTATCCTGATCCTGGATTTCATGTTCCTCGATGGAGCCATAGGCTTCCTGGATACGAACCACCAGGGCAAGCCCTAGGGCGGTGGTGGCGATGCCCACGACAATGGCGGTGAGAATTAGGACGTGGGGCAGCGGATTGGAATAGAGCTGGTAGTGATCATCGAGTATCGGAGGGGTAGCGCCGGAGATCTTACCCATGGAAATATAGAAGAAAAAGACCGAGGTCTGGAAAATTGAGACACCCACCAGCTTCTTGATCAGATTTTCATGGGCGATGACCACATAAAATCCGATCATCATCAAGACCACCACGATCCAGTAGTTGTAGAGCCCAATAATATTCATTTTTCCAGATACTTGTGTTTGACGGTGCGCCAGGTGAATTTAAAGAAAATGGTGATCATCACCGCAGCCACGGTGAGCCCGACCCCCAGTTCCACCAGCAAAATACCCAGGTGCTGACCGTGCACGGGATCGTGGCGAAGACTGTTGTAATCGAGAAAATTCCCACCCAGGAGCATACAGACAATCCCGACCCCGCCGTAGAGCAAGACCCCCAATGCCGCAAGCAGCTCCAGCAGTTTTGGCGGGAAGACCCGTGAAGCGTTACTGAGGCCGAACAACATGGTGTACAGGATAATACCGGCGGCAAAGATCACTCCAGCCTGAAATCCGCCGCCGGGCCCATAATCTCCGTGAAACTGCACATAAAGCGCAAATATCAGGATGAGCGGCAGAAGCCATTTGACTACCACGCGTAGAATGATCTGCTGCTGCATGTCGGCCGGTACCTTCTGCATCTCCTGCTGCTTCGTACGCCGTGACACGCGAAGCAGTGAAATGACCCCAATGCCTGCAGTGAAGACCACCAGCGTCTCGCCCAGGGTATCGTAGCCGCGATAGCTGGCCAGAACCGAGGTGACCACGTTGGGAACCCCGACCTCGCCCATCGAATCGTTCAGGTAGCGGGGGGCAACGTGCTGATGAACCGGTGCGTCGGCCGAGCCGAAATGGGGCATATCCAGCGTCCCGTAGATGAGCAAGGCACCGGTCGCCAGCACTACTCCGAGGGCCAGCATGGGGCGGTAGCGGGTGCGCGTCTCGTAGCGGCCCACCAATTTGAGCGAGGCGAGCATCAGAAGAGTCGATATCCCAGCCCCGACTGAAGCCTCGGTAAAGGCCACATCGACGGCGTCGAGATCGAGGAACAGGCTGGCGGTGAGCAGGCTGTAAATACCCGAAAGCATGACCACGGCAAAGAGGTCGTGCATCTTGGCGACAGCCAGGGCGGTGAGCACCAGAAAACTGAGCAGAACGATGTCTATCAAGGTTTCCATGGTTGTTCCTCTTCAGCTTCATCCTTCGGACCATCATCCTGCATGTCGAGCGGCTTCATACCACTCTTCAGCGCCGCCTTACCCATCGCATGGCTGGCCGTAGTTCCGGCCAGCAAGGAGAAAATCAGGATTAAAATCAGTTTGGGCAGTGCCAGGCCCCAGCCCGCCTGAAACATTAGGCCGATAAGAATCATACTGGCACCAAGGGTGTCGGTGAGACTTGCCGCATGGATGCGGGAGAAAAACTCAGGAAAGCGCAGCAGCCCTAGCGCCCCTGTCAGGCAGAAAAAACTGCCGCCCAGCAGAAAAATCCAGCTGACCAGGTCGAGGATAATTTCCATCATTCGCTGTGCTCCGCAACTTTCTTATCGGCATACTCGAAAAATCTCAAGACAGCGATAATACTGATGAAATTGATCAGGGCATAGACAATCGCGATATCGAGGAAGTCTGGCCGTCCAGAGAGGAAGTCCATCACTGCAATGAGCAGCACGGTCTTGGTACCGAAGTTGTTGACCGCCAGGACGCGGTCGTAGAGCGTTGGTCCCAGATAAGCCCTGAGCAGGGCCATGGCCATGACCACCAGCAGGGCAAGTGCAGCGACCGCAAACATCACTGCTCCACCCGGCATACCCTACGGTCCATTTCGCCAGTAAGAAGACCATCTGCTGATTCAGCATCCAGCGCATGGACGAGTATCTTGTCATCTTCGAGGTCAATACTGACAGTGCCGGGCGTCAAGGTTATGGAATTGGCGTAGATTACTTTGCCCAGATCCGATTTCTGACTGGCAGTGACTTCAATGGTACGGGGGCTGATCGACCCCTTGCCCTTCCACACACATTTTGCTACCGCAATATTGGCCAGCACCACCTCTTTGGCAAGCCATATAAGGTAAATGGGAAGGGTAAAGGTAATACTCAACGGCTGACCTTCCCCGTCAACCACATCCATATAGTGGCTCAGAGCGACAATGGAGACCACCGAGGCCACCATAAAAAAGAGCAGAAGAGTAGTGTAGTGACCGGAATTAAGCAGCCAGAAGGCAGAAAGCAAGATGGATAGAGCGAGGCCGTGCCGCATGAAGTCCCCAAGCAGTTACTGTGGTGTGAAATATGTGGCTTGGTATCGTATGTTACTTCGACGAATTAAATATTAAATTTGCACAAATAAGCTAACTTGCACAATTATCCTTATTTGGCAAAATGACAATTTTCTACCATTTCTAATCTTGTTGTGTCAAGAATAAATCAAATTGATAGCACGCCTGCCGCCCGGCGGCTGGGCCCTTTACCGAAAGAGCAATGCGTGGTGTGTTTTGGCCTGCAACGAAACTCAGCAGATAATCAACAGCCGTGCTTTTTAAGGAAATCCCGCACCATCTCTTCCATCGACTCAAGACGGCCCTGCCCTTTTTCCTGAACAAGGACCCAGGAGCATCGCTGCCAGGCAGTTGAGAGCTCATCGGGGACGAGGATTCTGATCTCGCTTAAACCCTGCTGGCACGCTGCTGCGCCATCTCGTGAACTGTGCCGGTTTTCCTTGCTCATTTCAGATCGTTGAGCGTGTTGTGCATTTTCACAACCTCATCATAGCGGATCAGATTTCCTCCGAAGATATCCAGGGCGCTTCCAATGGTCACATCAAGCTTGCCTCCGCCACTGTGCAGAATCAGCTCGAGATCAGCGATGCTGCTTACCCCGCCTGCATAGGTGGTCGGAATTGGTGAATCATCCGCCAGTTTAGTGATGAGTTCTTCCTCGATACCGCTGCATTTACCCTCCACATCGGCGGCATGGACCAGAAACTCGTCACAATACTCAGCCAGCTCATTGAGGGTTTCGCTGTCGATCGCCTCCTCAGTGAACTTCTGCCAACGATCCGTAACTATGAAATAATCCTTCCCCCGCTTCCGACAACTCAGGTCCAAAACGAGGCGCTCTTTGCCAATCTCAGACACTAATCGGGCGAGTCGTTCAAAGTCGATCCTCCCTTCCCGAAATACCCAGGAGGTGACGATCACATGGGAAGCTCCCCGCTCCAGCCAGCCTGCTGCATTTAACACCGTGATGCCGCCGCCAATCTGCATGCCGCCTGGCCAGGCAGCCAGCGCCTCTGATGCGGCCTTCTCGTTTCCAGGACCGAGCATGATGACATGGCCGCCCCGCAGGCCGTCTTCTCTGTAGAGCGAGGCAAACCAGGACGGCGCGGCATCGGCGGTAAAGTTGGTCTGAAGTCGACCAGGATCTTCATCGGTCAGGGTCGAACCGACAATCTGCTTCACCTTACCTTCGTGTAAATCTATGCAGGGACGAAAACGCATCTTTCCACCTGATTAAAATGAAAAAGCGGGCGCTCCATGAGGAGTCCAGCCCGCCTTTTTGGTGATCCGCCGTTGCGGGCGGTTTATGCCGTTCAGTCTAAGATTTCTTGATCAGCATAGTAGAGGGATCGAGCAGCAGAGTGGTTCCCGGCTCCAATTCGCAGTAAGCACAGCGCAGTATATCAAGTTTCATCACGCTGTCCTGCGGGTTAATCAGCAGAACCACTTCAAAAAGGTCGTCGATGGTATGACAAGGCGCCGGAACACCGTCGGCACTGACCCGGGGATCATTGCGATGGCTGACCGCCGAGAACCAGATCACCGAGATACCCAGTTCAGCCATCAACTGCTTGAGGTCCTCCATCGCCTGTCGGCCATTGCCGTCGAAATCGTAGCCATCGATGATCAGACAATCAGGCTTGAAAACGTCCTGCTCGATCAAATCCTTCAGCCGTTCTTCCAGCATCGCCCGGCTGAAGACGTTCTCCTTGAAAGTCATGATCATCCGACGCCTGGAAAGGTCCGACTCGGTCTCTTCGCTGAGGTCCTCGATCATTTTTGCGAGGATGTCGTCATAACGATCACGGGTCTTGTCAATCGTTTCGCCGATCGCCACGTGCAGTACGCGGTTACCGCGCAGCATCGAATCAAGGGCAATCTGCACCAATATGGCCGTTTTACCTAGCCCGGCCCGGGCCATGATCAGGCCAAGACTTTGCCGTCCATCTTCTGTCTTGTTGTCAAGCCCAAGCATGCGCAGCGGGTTTGAGGCGATCAATTCTTCTTTTCCCATGCCAGTAAACTCCTCAATATAGTTATTCAAACAGATCTGTCACAGCCGCTCTTCTTCAGACAGCCTGTTATCGATTAATCGTTTTTCCTTTCTTCCTGATATTTTTTTACAAGCTCTTCGCTCACACTTTTGGGAACCTGTTTAAAGGTGGCAAATTCCATGGTGAACTCGGCCTTGCCCTGGGTCAGTGAGCGCAGGGTGGTCGAATAACCGAACATCTCTGAAAGGGGAACTTCCGCCTCGACGACCGTGTAGTTACCTTCTTCCAGGGTACCGATGATCATGCCGCGACGCTGGTTAAGACTACCCATGACCGCACCTTGGAATTCAGTCGGCCCCTCGACCGCGACCTTCATGATCGGCTCCATGATGACCGGACTGGCTTTCATATAGGCTTCTTTAAATGCCCCTTGGGCGGCAAGCTGGAAGGCCACGTCGGAGGAATCCACCGAGTGGGAGTTACCGTCGTTGATAACTGCCCGGATACCGGTAATGGCTGCACCGCAGAGCGATCCCTTGGCCATACTCTTCTGAAAACCTTTATCGCAGGAGGGTATGAACTCACGGGGGATAACGCCACCGACAATTTCATCGACAAATTCATACTCGCCCTCATCGAGCGGTTCAAGATACCCGGCCACCCGGCCATATTGACCGGAGCCGCCGGTCTGCTTCTTGTGGATGTAATCGAAGGGGGCCTGCAGCGTGATCGTTTCCCGGTAGGCAACCTGGGGAGCTCCCACATCCACGGCCGCACTGTACTCGCGCTTCATGCGCTCGATGTAAACATCGAGGTGCAGCTCTCCCATTCCTGAAATGATAGTTTCGCCGGTTTCGTGGTCAACGTAGGTTCTGAAAGTGGGGTCTTCCTTGGTGAACCTGTTCAGAGCCTTGGACATATTGTTCTGGGCCATGTTGTCCACCGGGATGACCGCCAACGAAATAACCGGATCCGGAATATGCATCGAACTCATTGATGCGGAGATTCCGTCGGCGGTGAAAGTGTCACCCGAGGCGCAGTCGACTCCGAACAGGGCGACAATGTCGCCGGGTCCGCATGAAACAATCTCCTCCATTTCATCGGCATGCATCCTGACTAGGCGACCGATCTTGACTTTCTTGCCGGTGCGGCTGTTGAAGACGGTGTCCCCTTTTTTCAACACCCCCTGATAGGTTCTGACATAGGTGAGCTGACCGTATCTGCCGTCTTCAAGCTTGAAGGCCAGCATGATCAGCTTGTCGTCTGGGTCGTTGGTGACCGGAAACTCCTTCTCATTATTGTCGAGATCGAGGGCGTGGTTGACCACGTCAGTGGGACAGGGCAAAAAGGAGGATACCGCATCGAGCAGGGGCTGAATCCCCTTGTTTTTATATGCCGAGCCAACAAAAACAGGGGTAAATTCAAGCGCCAGAGTTCCACGTCGGACTGCATCGTATATGAGCTGGGGATCAATATCGCCGCCTTCGAGCAGGCTTTCCATCAACTCTTCTGAAAACATAGAGATTTCTTCCAGCAGCGCCTCACGCTTCTCCTCGGCCTCGGCTGCCATATCGGCAGGAATCTCCTCTTCCCTCAGAATCTCACCACTGTCGCCGTCAAAGTAAATGGCCTTCATGGTGATCAGGTCGACGATTCCCTCGAAGTCGCCTTCCAGGCCAATGGGAAGCTGCATCATGTGGGCATTGAGCTCCAGCTTGTCCCGGAGCTGTTCGGTGACCCTGGTCGGATTGGCGCCGGTGCGATCACATTTGTTGACAAAGGCGATACGCGGAACCCTATAGCGCGCCATCTGACGGCTGACCGTGATGGACTGCGACTGGACCCCGCCCACCGAGCAGAGTACCAGGATCGCACCATCCAACACCCGTAGGGCACGCTCCACTTCGATGGTAAAATCGACGTGACCGGGGGTATCGATGATGTTGATTTCAACATCTTTCCAGGAAGCGTAAGTAGCAGCCGACTGGATGGTGATGCCGCGCTCCTTCTCCAATTCCATCGAATCCATCTTGGCACCGACTCCGTCTTTTCCCCTCACCTCGTGGATAGCATGGATGCGATCAGTGTAGAACAGTATTCTTTCTGTCAGAGTCGTCTTGCCTGAATCGATATGCGCACTGATGCCGATATTTCTTACTTTGGATAAATCTTTTGCCATGATGATATCCTCTGAATGCACACCGGTTGTTTATTGCTCCGGTTCTCGTACATCCCCAAAAATAAAAAAGAAAGGAGCTACAGAATTCTGTAACCCCCTTGCATTAAATTGTATCAGACCCGTCATTCACCAAGAGGAGACTGACCCGCTCTGTCGTCTGCCCGGTGACAGAAATAAAACATGATCCTACTGACAATAAATAACCGGTTAAAATATCATATTTTATTATTTTCGCAAACAAAAAAATATCGGTGTTTTGAGGTAGGCCTGAAGTGATTGTGACGTGTGAACAGCGGGGGTGCGTAGAACTCTCTGTTGCGCGAATTGGCTGCTAGATCAGTGGTAATAAAGGAAGAGAACGAAGATGGCCGCGGAGTCCCGTGGGTGAAACCCGCGGGACTCCGCACTCGGGTGGTATCAGTGGCCGCCGCTGCCGAAAATACCGGCTGCCGCTGCGGTCAGAACGATGACTTCAAGAATGGCCAGTACGGCATAGATCTTATCGTCTTGTCTCCACAATGTCGGTACGATGGCGATGTAGCAGATAATCGATACACCAGCCAAAAAGGCGATACCGATAAAGTTCAGAAAATCACTGTAGCCGAGCATGCCCATCCATGCCCAGCCGGTTGGAATATCGAGTTCGTGCAGATAGTCTTTTACCGGTTGACTCCAGTAACGTGAAAGCTCATCGAGGGGGACGTACGGGGACACGATGCCGAACACGTACAATGCAAAGGTAATTAACAAAATCACGAGACCGAGCAGCATCCCTTTGTTGAGAATATTAGCGTAGAGAATCTGCTCGGGGCTCGGGCCTAATTTTTGATCCTGGCTCATAATTTATCTCCTTCTATCTATTTGCAGGTTAACCCCAGCCCAGTCCTTTTGACAATGCCTTTAAACCGGCAAATGCCAGGATACCGATAACCATCCAGCGGATAAAGGTCGGCTTGACCACTTTGAGGATTCTTACCCCGACAAACGAGCCGAGCATAATGCCCACCAGGGACGGAACGACCATCATCGGAATGACGCAGCCCTGGTTCATATAAATCCAGGCAGCCGAAGTATCGGTGATGGAAAGCAGAAACTTGGAGGTTGCCACACTGATTTTCAGCGGGGCACCCATGAGCAGGTTGAGCACCGGCACGTTGGCCCAGCCGGCACCGAGGCCGAACATTCCGGCCATGACGCCGATTCCGATAAAAAGCACCAAGCCAAGTGGAGTCCGGTGAACCTTCCAGTTGATGGTCTCGCCGGTGCTCTCCTCCCGGTAGACACCGTATATTTTGAGGATGGATCCAAGCTTATCGGACTCCGGTACATCTGGAACTGTCGACTTCTTGGCGGTCAGCATCAGTATACAGATACCCAGGATGGTTACCCCGAGGCTGATCTGTACGACGTTGGTGGGCAGTGCGAGACCAACCATGGCTCCGACAATGGCGCAGCTCGAGGCGATCAGCGCCACCGGAATGGCCAGTCTCAGACTTGCCAATCCGGAGCGCAGCAGTCCGGGCCCCGCAGCAAGTGCACCGGCGAGGGCCACAAGCAGACCGGCGCCCCGGACAAAGTCAAGATGAAACGGAAAAAATCCGCTGATAATCGGTACAAACAGCACGCCACCGCCGACTCCGCCGAGTACGGCGATGATGCCCATGATAAAGGTCACCACCAGCAGAATTATCGGCCAGTACCACCAGGGACTGCCATCCTGGGGCATCCCGGGAGCAGCAGCGGCCGCCTCGGTTCCCCCGCCGCTGGCCAGGGCAGTTCCGGCACAAAGCGTGAGGACCACAAAACCGAGCAATCCTGCCATCAATCTACTCTTTTGATTCATCATACTCTCCTCAACATTGGTTAAACTATTTCTTTCGATCTGATTAGCACAGATCATTAGTCGTAATCAGGCAACATGAAAAGATCATTGAAAGTATTAAAATCTCCTGTTTGTGTCAAGTTTTTATCCGTATTCACACCTCAGAAAACCAGTGATAATCAGCCAATTTAAGTGTTCTAAATCAACACTTTATATACTACTTAGCCAACCTATCAACAAATGAGCGATGATTCATTTTTTTTGTGTGTGCAGTGAAAACAAATTGCCCCCCGCCATATTTTAGGATAGAATCTCGGGAATTTTTCGTACCTGGAAACCGGTGTCTGGAAATCGGATACTCTACCCTTTCTTGACAAGCTGCCGGCTACTCTTAATTGTTTTTTTACAAGAAGTTGAGAGTTTCTCTAAGGGCTCGACTCTTTAACACATTCAAAAGAAGAGAAGGTGACATTATGCCACTGAGAAGAAAAGTTCGAGACGTCATGGTACCGCTGGCCGACTACGCTACTACAACTCCAGACAGCTTGCTTAAGGATGCCGTGCTGGAAATGCGCAAAATCTATTGCGAAGTTGAAACCGGCGAATGCACGGAAGCGGGCCATAGAACCAGCCTTGTACTTGACGCCAACGGGAATTTGATCGGTATCATCGATTTCCGTGTGATTTTAAAAACACTAATTCCCGAACTGGCCGGAAGTCTCGGCCAGAAACTTTCCGCTCTGGGGGTGTCCATCGCCTTCGCTGAAGCCGATGCATCGCATCTGGACGAATCAGAAGCTGGTTTTGTGGAACGTGTTCTCAAATATTCGGAGACCAAGGTTTCTGATATGATGCTGAAAATTCACGGCAAGGGGATCGATGCGGACTCCCGTTTAATTGACGGTCTCAGAATGATGTATAAGCTCAAGGTAACGATCATCCCGGTCTATGACGGTGAAGAACTGGTCGGTGTTCTGCGCGACAGTGATCTCTTCCTCGCAACCGCCAATATCCTCGCGCAATAATCTACAGCAGTACTAATAAGAAACACTGACGACAGCAATTGCCGTCGGTGTTTTTTTTCTCGGTCCGGCCCCTGATCAGGGAAAAGTTTATTTCGTCAGGGTTGAAACATAATGGGCGCTTCGCCCTGTCTGGATCTCGGCAAAGCGGGTTTAGAGTAAACCGTTGGCGTATTTAACCGCGGTGATGTAGGCTTCGGTGATGGTCTTGCCGGTTCCGCTGATGCCCAGTTCCCTGATCAGGGAAACGATCTTCTTCTGCTGGTTTCTCTCAAAGGCCACGGCGATCTTCAGAAACGTGGCCATGGTGCCAGTTTGATTGGCCAGCGCCTCCTTGACCGGGTGACTGATCGGCAAGCGGTCCATGATTCTTTCCATCGGCGTACCAAGCATCGTATCCAGCAGAGAAAACAAGCCCATGATGAAAAGTTCTCCGGAACTGGAACTGTGGGGACTGGCCTCACCCAGTAATTCACAGAACTTGGCCCTAACCAGAGCCAACCGGGTTAACTCGCCGGGATGCTCCGAGGCCAGTTCCGAGACGACCACCAACAGCAGAAATCGTCTAAGCTCCTTCTCTCCGAGGTAAGCGATGGCGTGTTTGACGGTTTTCACTTCCTGGAGCCGGTAAAAATAGGCCGAATTCAGGAACCGCATCAGTTTGTAGCTGATGGCAATATCCACGGAGATTATCTCCCGCAGCTTCTCCATGGTCGTCTCTTTACGGGTGACTTCGGCCAGCAGCCTGAGCAGATTGACCTTCACCGAAGAGAGCTCCCTGATCTCGATCTTTTCCGGTTTGCTGAAAAAATAGCCTTGAAAATAGGTAAACCCCATTTTGTTGGCCATTTCGAAGTCTTTTAACGTTTCAACTTTTTCTGCCAGCAATTTAACTTTGTGATTCTGTAGCCGGTTCAGCGTCCTGGTGATCGTGTCGAGAGGTGTCAAACGCACATCTATCTTAATAATCTCGGCACATTCAATGAGCGGCTCAAGATTCCGATTATAGACGAAATCGTCCAGGGCAATCTTGTAGCCTTCACTTCTGAGTTTTTTACAGACGGAGATCAGCTTTGATGTCGGTTCGACGTTCTCAAGGATTTCAACCACAATCTGGCTTTTGGGAAATGCCGCGGGCAGATTGCGTTCGAGCAGATCCTGGGTGAAATTGATGAAACAGGGTCGCATACCAGAAATTTCGTCAATTCCCCTGGTCAGGAACGTGGAGGACAACAGACTCGCGGTCGCCCGATTGCCGCTCACGTTCTGCAACGTGTAAGGCTCGGCGCCCCGATAGAGGAGTTCGTATCCGTAAAGTCTCTTATGGACGTTGAGGATGGGCTGCCTGGCGATGTACTGATCCATAAGAGCTTAAGTACCATTTACCTCGCAGATAAAGGCCCGGTGGGAACCGTACTTCATCGCAACTATAACTTACATTCCCCTGGATTTTCTGGAGAAATAGTTTCGAATTCTGGTTTTTGCAGCAGGTTCGATCAGCATAAACTTGACAGCGAAATCTTTGTCCTCGACCCGCATAACCCGGGCCTGAATCTCGACGACCGTATCCTCACCTTCAAGTTCGATGATGAGCAGAATCTTCTCGTCAACCTCCGGCGGATTGGTCGCCCACTCAAGGGCGCAGCCATCGGTGGAGACGTTTTTCAGCAGGGCTTTACCATCTTCATAGGCTGTCCTATAGGTGACCGGCTCCTTACTGCATCTGAAGCGGTATGCCGAGCGTTTTGATTGTTCTTTATTCTGTTCGTCCATCAGGAGTTCATGCAGCTTTTCGCCACCATGAGAGTTCCTCTGAAACTCACCTCGACACCCGGTCAACAGCAGCCATAATAATCGATACCATTGTAAGGCAACTTTGATAACCAAGTCAAATTATTATGCAAAACAGAATGAACAATAATTCATTACAGGGCTGACCAAGTGCATTCCTCAGGGGCTCAATAGCACCAGCGAACCGGGAGGCTGAAATATAAGTAAGGAGCAGCGTTAATGGGAAGTTTAATCATAACATGGTAGAATGAAGCTATGGATAGTATTGCAGACCACGGATTGATCCTGTTTGTGCTCATTGCCTGCTGCTGGTACTGCTCGTGTATGTACTTTTTTTTACGGAGCTTACGCTCAGTTATCTGCTACACCCTGCTGCCGGTCCTCGGTATCAGCATAACCGGCGTCACCTTCGCGACAATCGGGGTGCAGCACACCTTTCCCCCTCTCTTCCTGGTGGCCCCCCTGATCGGCTCCGGCATTGGCGTTTATATTGCCTATCGAATAGACCAGAAGTTCAGCTGAGAAACAGAGTCTGTTCAAACTTTTTCACAGCGCTATATTTTTTGTCTTTTTTTCTGCATACGGACACAACTAGCCGGGAACCGGGCTCAAATGTATCGCGCTAAGCACGCTCAACCTGACCCCAATCACCTGTAATATGCTGCACCCTGACCGAGGGCCAAGCACGCTAGGGGGAATAGCTCAGCTTATGGAGTGTGACAAAACCACATATGATCTTTTTTTGAAAGGAGACGATCAGACGGCTGGACCTGAGATCAGGAGCGAAGGTAGAAGCCTAATTCCTTTTCATAGTCGATGAACAGGAATTCACAGCCAAATTCATCATTCTTTCTGTTGAGGACACCGACTTCTTTTTCAATTTCTGTGGCTTTCTGATTATCAAGAGTGAATCTCACGCGTAAAATATGATCTTTTTCAATATCAGTTGCCTCGACCACCTTAAACCTGAGGCCAACCATGGAAAGATCTACGACCGTCACTTTTAACCATTTACTTGAACCGGTAGAGACATTTCTTACCTCACCATTGAGCTCCACTTTTTTTCTGTGATACTGTCTGAAGTTCAGCTCAACGGTAAATTGTTGCTGACAGGAGCATTTGGTAACGACCGTGTGCTTTAAATTTTTAAATTTCCCCACCGACACTTCGTTTGTTTTCTGACAGAACGGACAGGTGATCGCAGTTTTATTCCCCTTCCCTACAAATACTCTCACTGTTTTCATCATGCCCTCTAAATATTGATAATTAGCCCATCTTTACTTGTATTATTAAGTCATTAATGGCTAATAATTGCAAGACTTGTGGAAATACTTTTGCCCAGCGGTCTATTCTAAAGAAAAAAGTGAGCCCGAGCCCCTATATTGTAAAACTGAGATCTCAGGGTATAGTGATTTTGGTAAAAACTTGGAAAGCATTATACAGAATAACGATCTTCGATAAGCATCAGGTAATCAATACCTTAACCTGCAGTGTTCTGCATTGCTGATACTTCCCAGCCGAGTATGACCATTAGCGAATAAGAGAGCATTGATCGAAACGGAAAACAACCGTGAATAAATTCTTCCACTCTCCTACCATGCTCTATATTCTGGCTGTGCTGCTGGTCCTGGTCTTCTTCCTTCCAGATCTCATCGGCCGGCTGCCTGCCCTGATCTGCGGAGCCGTAGTTATCGGTTTCGGCTTTTATGTCTACAACCTGTGGTGCAAAGACCCCCAGGAAGAGGCAAACCAGGAGGCGAATTCGAGTATGAACGAAATAATTAAACCTTCTCATGATATGGAGAACATCATGCTGCTAGACCTGCTGCGAGAAAGAAGAAGTATAAGAAAATTCACCGACCAGAAAATTGAAGAAGAAACACTCGACATACTCATTGAAGCGGTCCTGCGTTCACCTTCCTCAAGGAGCCTCAATCCCTGGGAGTTTGTGGTGGTTACTGATAAAGATACCATAGGCGCATTGGCGCGCTCCAAGACCCACGGTTCATCATTTCTGGCCGGCGCCCCGCTGGCCGTTGTGGTCTGCGCCGATCCCGCCACATCCGATGTGTGGGTCGAAGACACCTCGATCGCCTCGCTACTTCTCCACCTCTGTGCCGCCGACCTGGGGTTGGGGAGCTGCTGGATTCAAATCAGAAACCGTCAGCATGATAAAAAGATTGATTCAGACACCTACGTGAAAGGCATTCTGAATCTGAAGCCTGACATGGCAGTAGAGGCGATCGTGGCAATTGGCTACAGTGCAGAGGACAAATCGGGCCACGCAGCCGATACTCTGCTGTACGAGCGAGTCTCCTACGAGAAGTATGGCAACCGCCGCTGAGCCGGCCTTCACAACGTCGGGAAACTAACCATCGCCACCACTATTACAAGTTGACATAATCTCGATGGTGTGGAAAAAACAGTGGTGGAGAGCGAAGGAGCGTTTCATCCCTTTCAGATCACGTCAACCAAACCAGTTAGAGGAGGAGAAACACCATGACGGCAGAACTTATCAGCGGTACCGAAATCAGCAAAACCATCCTTGAGGAAATCAAGCAGGAAGTAGCCGAGATGAAAGATAAGAGCGGCAAGGTTCCCGGCCTGGTCACCATTCTTGTCGGAGAGAACCCTGCGTCGATCAGCTACGTGACGCTGAAGGTAAAGACCGCGTTGAACCTTGGTTTCAAAGAAATTCAGGATAACCAGCCAGAAGATATTCCCGAAGAAGACCTGCTGGCCTTGATTGACAAGTACAACAACGATCCCGAAATTCACGGTATCCTCGTACAGCTGCCGCTGCCCAAGCATATTGATGATAAAAAGGTACTCAACGCCATCAATCCGGACAAGGACGTCGACGCGTTTCATCCGGTTAATGTCGGTCGCCTCATGATCGGCGGCGATGAAGTTCGTTTTCTGCCCTGCACTCCGGCGGGCATCCAGGAGCTGATCGTGCGCTCCGGAACCGAAACCAAAGGTGCCGAAGTTGTAGTAGTCGGTCGCTCCAATATCGTCGGCAAGCCCATTGCCATGATGATGGCCCAGAAGGGAGTGGGCGCCAACAGCACCGTGACCATCGTCCATACCGGCACGGCCGATCTTGCCTCGCACTGCAAGCGGGCCGATATTCTGGTTGTCGCCGCAGGCGTTCCAAATCTGGTCAAACCGGAATGGATCAAGCCCGGCTCCACGGTAATCGATGTCGGTGTCAACCGGGTTGGCAAAAATGAAAAGACCGGCAAAGCGATCCTGCGCGGCGACGTCGATTTTGACAAGGCCAAGGAGATCGCCGGTAAAATCACCCCGGTACCGGGTGGCGTCGGCCCCATGACAATCTGCATGCTGATGAGAAACACCCTGAGGTCGGCCCAGAAGTCTGTTTAGTTGCAGCCCTTAAGCTATGAAGGCCGAACCTCCACGCAGGGGGTTCGGCCTTTTTTTGTTTTTCGATGGGGACACAACACCTAAGGTGTTGTGCCCCCTGTGTTTTAGTAGAAAGGATCGACCCGAATCTCCACCATCGCCAGATCTATGATGCCGCCCACCGCTGATTCAATCCGTGCCCGTATTGTTTCGGTCTGCTCTTCCGGAGCTTTAACGTTGACATAAGCCCTGCCTTCCCGGGTGGATACTCCGGCCTGCGGAAAGTCGAAAAGCGCCGCCCGAATTTCGGCGGCCAGGGCCTGGTCTAGAATAGATCTCTGTGATTTCCGGGTCGCCTGATAGCAGGGTAATGTAGCTGTCTGAGCGATCAGTTCAGCTGAATCCTCTACTCCCATGGCCGACACATTAACCGTCATGTCGTAGAGTGCCGGATCGGCAATATCCACCCCATAGAGAAACAGCGCCCACTTCTGCCGCTCCTCATCATCGTGCTTCAACTGCATCCGTGCCTTGTCAGGTGAGATGTTCTCCCGCTCTGCCTCAGCCGTGACCCGTTCATCCAGATCGGCAATGATCCTTATCCTCAACAGATGGGAAATATCCTTCACGAAGAATTGACCGGCAAGACCGTGATACACGTGATTGTCCTGCTTGAGGCGTTTAAGGATTTCGGCACAGATAAAGTTCATATAGCGTTCCCGGCCAAATGAATAGCGCTCGAGAATCTGGGTTGCATGCTGGATGTTTCTGGTCAGCTTGATTTCCGGTATATCAAACTCGTCACTGGCTGCCAGCAGAGAATCCCTGGACACACAATGGTAGCCAAGAATGTCGGCAACTCTTTCAGCAACATCCTTGCCGCGGTAATAACTCCCTCGGGAAATACAGATGATCGACATTGCTCACTCCTTGTCAAAAGGTAGGTACAACCTATAAGCAGATCCGATTCGGTGGGCTCTGATTTCTACCACCTATCACAAATGATTAAGGCCTGCAAGATAGTATAAGTTTTTGTTGGTCCTTGACCCGTCAACGAATATAATAATGCCTCTTATTCACATGGCGACACAAGTTCAAGACGCATGGACAGGCTGGGGTGGCGAATTTCCGGCGGGGGCGGCCTGACAAGATGTCTCAGACTTATGACGCCAGTTAATTATCACAGGGACGAATTGGTTAAGCCATGGGATCATGTAAAAACCATCCTGACAGACAAACAGGTTACATCTGCCAGAAACATAATTATTATCTGTGCGAAAGTTGTATTG
>JABDQA010000220.1 GCA_013042475.1 Desulfofustis sp. | reverse complement strand
TGGAATTGACAGTGGCAGGACATTCCCATAAGGTAGTCTTCATCAATTTAAATGTATCAACTCATGAAAAAATTACAGCTCAGACATCTACGATGGCTCAAGGTTGTGCACTTGACCTGCGTGAGCTGCTGGATTGGCGGAGCAATTTCAGGTGAACTCGGCCTGGCGACTCTCAGAGATCAGGAATATATTTATAATCAACATATGAATCTCTGGTTCGGCACTATGCAAGTAGCGACCCTACTTTTCACGGTCTGGATTTCAGTATTTTAAAAACCTGGCGTTCTGCCTCCCACAAGAAAAAGAGACGATGACACATATTTTCACCTATGGTTCGCTGATGTTCGAGAAGGTCTTCAACGAAGTGGTGCACGGAGATTACCAAAGCTGTCCTGGAAAAGTATCCGGTTTCGTTCGCCGGTCAATTCTACATGAGCATTATCCCGCCATGCTGCCCGGCCCTGTCAATTCCACCATTGAGGGCGTCCTCTATCTGGACATCGATTTAGAAGACTTAACCAGGCTTGACGAATTCGAGGGGAGTATCTACGACCGGCGGGGTGTCCGGGTAATGACCGAGAACAACATTTATGCGTCTGATGCCTACGTGCTCAGGGAGAGCTACCGCAACCTCGCTTCTGACCAGGACTGGGACCCGCAAAAATTCGAGGAGCACACCATTGACCAGTTCCTTGGCACCTACTTTGGTTTTGACCGATAGTTTTTCAGCTCTATTATTTTAGATAGTTCTTTACCGGCACCAGGATCGTATCCAAGGCTTCACCCTGCCAGAGACGACCTGATCCATCTACGCCGGGGGGAATATCGGTGAGGGTATGGTAAACGTCAAGCAGCCAGGTCCAGGCGTTGAATGAATCTCAAATCATAGTGCCTTGTCGGAAATGCAGTTATTTGTTAATGATCATACTCAATTCGACCGCAGCCTTTTTACCAAATGGTTTATTAGAAGATTTTTTCCTCATGGAGTGAGAGATGTATAAAGTTGGTCTTGTCGGATGGAGGGGAATGGTTGGTTCAGTTCTGATCAACCGAATGCTCGAGGAAGGAGATTTCCGCTATTTCGAGCCGCATTTTTTCACTACATCTCAGACTGGAGAACTCGGGCCGGATGTCGGCCACGGAGCGACCCCGCTGAAAAATGCCACAAACATCAACCTGCTTGCCCAGATGGATGTCATTGTTTCCTGCCAGGGAAGCGGCTATACCGAGAAAGTATTTTCAGAATTGAGATCCTCCTGGAACGGCTACTGGATAGATGCAGCATCCAAGCTGCGTATGCAGGATGACGCCCTCATCGTGCTCGACCCGGTGAACAGATCGGTGATCGACCAGGGATTGGCCCGCGGCATCAAAAACTACATCGGCGGCAACTGCACGGTGTCCCTGATGATGATGGCGCTGGGCGGCTTGTTTGAGGGCAACTTTATCGAATGGATTAGTTCGATGACCTACCAAGCAGCGAGCGGAGCCGGGGCGAAAAATATGCGAGAGCTGATTTCTCAAATGGGCGCGCTCAAGGATGAGGTGAATACTCTGCTGGCCGACCCGTCTTCGGCAATTCTTGATATCGACCGCAGGATCACCGCCAAGATGCGGGATGGCTCTTTACCTCTGGATAATTGGGGCGTACCCCTGGCGGCCAGCCTTATTCCCTGGATAGACGTTCCCATGGAAAACGGTCAGAGTAAGGAGGAATGGAAAGGGGTTGCAGAAACCAACAAAATTCTTGGCAGAGAAGGCGCCGATATCATCCCGGTTGACGGGCTTTGCGTGCGCATCAGCACGATGCGCTGTCACTCTCAGGCATTCACCATTAAGTTACGAGAAGATATGCCCATCGACGAAATCGAACAGGTCATCTCAAGCCATAACGAGTGGGTAAAGGTAGTTGCCAACGACCGCCAGATCAGCAGTGAGGAACTTTCCCCGACCAAGGTTACCGGTACCCTCGATATCCCTGTCGGTCGAATAAGAAAACTCAACATGGGGCCCGGCTATATTACCGCCTTTACGGTCGGTGACCAACTGCTCTGGGGAGCAGCCGAACCGCTCAGAAGAATAGTGCGGATCATCCTCGATTATCTCGAATAACGCTTGACTGTTGACTCGTGTAAGCGTGCATTTGATTATTGTCTGGTGCTGCTGCACTCGGCCTTTTCAACTCCGCGCTGAAAAACCGACCGGCTGTCGGTCGATGAGGCCGGAAGCAGCAGCGGAGGTGAGTTCATTAAGACCTAGTATGCTTACTGCTTCTGTAAAGCTTAAGCCTAGCCAATCATTTTTATGATCGTATTTTTTAGCCTCTCGGTCTCCGGCTTGCCTTCCAGGGGCGTGGCCAGGCTGCGGAGGACCTCGCGCACAATATTGGTTTTGGGCCGGCTGGAAAGCAGCTGGATTTGCAGTGTCTTAAGATCTATAACCAATTCTTCCACCTGGGAGTAAGCAAAGCGGCCTTCACCAACTGCCTTTCTTATCTCTTCAACCAGACCTTCTATCGCTTCAACCCCCTCAGGTGTCACTGCTTCACCGTCGCCCAGCACAAACTGGTCTTCACCCCGCCCTTCTCCATGGCCTCCAGTATCCAGGTTGAGTAGTCGTAAGCCTGCCGGGGTGATACTTATACCGCCGGTGAGATTTTTCAACTCGGCATAGCCGTCGATGATGAGCTCCTCTGCCAGTGCGCCTGCTTCAGGTCGATCCAGTCCCATGGAACCACCGATTTCGTACATCGAAACTTCTTTGCTCACATCACCGTCACTCATCTGGCAGAGCCGTTCCAGAAAATTCTGGATCATTACCTCATCAAAACTCATCTCACTTACCTCTTA
Organism: Desulfofustis sp.; assembly: GCA_013042475.1. Taxonomy (GTDB): domain Bacteria; phylum Desulfobacterota; class Desulfobulbia; order Desulfobulbales; family Desulfocapsaceae; genus JABDQA01. The sequence goes on along the minus strand of JABDQA010000220.1, from coordinate 18,470 downwards.
GCTTTTGGAGCACCATTATCTTTAGTTGATACTCACGGGAACCTACTGATACACTCTACCCTTATGCTTGAGCCAGCCGTCCACGTGACGCGTGGCGGGATCACGGTGGGTCCAATGGATAACCCCGCCTTTATTATTCCACTCATATTCACCGAAAAATTCCAACCGATCTCCCTTGCTGATATTTTCGACCCGGGGAGCAAGATCGATATTGTGGGCAATCAATACGGTCTGATTATCGCTGATGCGCAGGATAATCCTCTGATGTCGGCTCCCTTCGACATCGTCCCTGAGCACTTTTTCAACCATTCCAGAGCCTTCCACCTGGAGATTGCTCACCCGGTTCTCATAGGCAGCGGCAAGCTTTGCCGTATCACCGGTAGTGCTATCGGTACCGAAATTAAAATACCCCTGTTCATAGAAGCTGGCTATGATCAGTATCGCCAGAAGGACGAAAATCAGTTTCTGTTTGTTTTTCACTGTCGGCTTTCAGTTGAAATTCTGCTCATAAAGCTTTTAATGGCCCGATGATAGTCGCCATAATCCTGGATGGTGTTGTGTCCTGCACTTTCAACAACAACTTGTTCCAGATTTTCTGGATTGAAAGTATCGATCAGTCCCCCACTGATCTTGGCTGGTATCACCTCGTCACGCTCAGCCACCAAGGCCAGTACCGGCACCTTTATTCGAGGAGCTCTGAGGTGTGACTCGAATCGATCCTTCAACAACGGATTTACCGGCAGAAAAGGATAATAATGTGAAGCCAGGGCCACCATGCTTTGATACGGTGTGACCAGAATCAGCGCCTTGACCGGGCGGGACTCTGCCAGATAGACGGCCACCCCGGTGCCGAGGCTTCGCCCCATGACAATAACCTCTTCATGGGAGTCAGCCACTTCGTCATAAAGCGCAACCGCATCTGAAAACAGGGCGCCTTCCGAGGGGCCCCCGGTGCTCCCACCGTAGCCGCGATAGTTCATCAGGTACAAGGAACTGTCCGGGTAGAGGCTTTGCAACTCGGCCATGCTATGGAGGACATTCTCAGCGTTTCCCCCAAAATAGAGCACGGCGGTCGGTTTTTCAGGGGCTACCTGCCATATTTTAAGGCGATGACCTTGATTGCTCAGCCAGAGCGGCTGCAGATTGGCCGCTTTTACCTCGCCATGGGGATAGTAGATCATGCTCCGCTGCCGGACATAGAGCAGCCCGCAAAAGCTGGCGTAAGCCAAGCCGGCGACTAATAATATCCAGATAACGGTTTTTGACATTGAGGTTCAGTAGTCTGACTTTCAGCAGCTCGGATCCCTTACCCCTCTTCGGGTGATCCTATTAATCCTCGATCAGCCGTTTGCCGAGACAAAGTATCTCTTCATAGTTGAAGCCGAGCCGCCGATAGAACTCGATTACCCCTGGGTTGGTGCTGCGTACCAGTATATTAATCTTGGGGCAGCCCCGCTGAGTGAGCAGAGTGGCCAGGTGCTCAACGATTCTTCGTCCGCAGCCCTGACCCTGAAGATCCGGGTCGACCGCGAGATAGAATATCGATCCCCGGTGGCCATCGTAGCCACCCATGGCGCAGGCGACCAGCTCTTTATCTATAAGGCCGACCACGAAGAGCTCGGGGTCGGCCTGCAGTTTTCTGTCTATGTCTACAGATGGGTCGTTCCAGGGGACCACCAGGCCGCAGCGCTGCCAAAGTCTAATGACTGGGTGGCGGTCTTTTTCTGCAAACGGCCTGATGATCACTTCTTCTGCTGCTTTCTTCTCTCTGCGAGGGCTTCGATGGTGTGTTTAACCTCCATAGCCGAATCCCTCTTTTTCAAACCGCCCCTAAGCTGCATGATACAGCCGGGGCAGTCGGTCAACAGAAGATCGGCTCCGGTATCTTCGACGTTGTCCAGTTTATTGTTGAGCAGTTGGGCGGAAAGTTCCGGGAATTTTGCCGAGTAGGTACCGCCAAAGCCGCAACAGACTTCAGATTCCGCTGCTTCTGTGTACTCCATGCCGGCAGTGCGCATCAGATTTCCAGGCGCATCGTGCACCCCAAGTCCTCGACACAAGTGGCACGGAGAATGAAAGGTCACCTTCTTACCGTCCCCATCAAAATCTTCTGGCGTAACCTTGAGCACGTCATGCACGAAAGAGGAGAGATCAATGACTTTCTCGCAGAAATCGCTGAGCTGTCCAGCCAGCTTGGAGTTGTTTTCGAGCAAAACCGGATAGGTGTGTTTCAGGTGGGATGCACAGGACGCGCAGAGGGTGACAATGTAGTCAACTTCTTCACCGATAAAGGCCTTGAGATTCTGCAGGGCAACCTCCCTGGATACTTTCTTGTCGCCCATCATCTGAACGGGAAGTCCACAGCATGACTGCTCCATGGGAAATACCATGGCCACATCGTGATCCTGGAAAAGTTCGACCGCGGCGACCATCTGTTCAGGATACACGAAGTCCTGGACACAGCCTGAGAAAAGTCCCACCCGGTATTTTGGCTTCTCGACCCGGGGTTTTATCTCGAGCCAGATATCTCGAAAAGGTTTTTCGGCAATGGCAGGCAGGGCCTTGAAATCATGTTCTTTGAAAAACATCATCGGCAGGTGGCGCATGAAGCCGTCTTCTCCCTTAACCGGTTTTTGCGCCCACTTGGCGGTTCTGAGCAGGGTATGGAAAAGCTTCCTGTTCCTCATGATTTTGCTCAGCAACAGGCTTGGAATAGGCTGTCCGTCCTTGTCCTGGATCCGGGCGTGAATTTCTTTAATCAGTCTGGGCAGATCGATTCCGCCGGCACATATATCCTTGCAGGCTTCACAATTTATACAGTTCTGGACCAGGTGTTTGGCATTTTCTTCACCATGAAAAAAGTAGGTGAGTATCAATCCGATGGCACCAATATAGACATGCCCCATCTTGTGACCGCCCACCAGCCTGTAAACAGGGCAGACGTTGGCGCATGCTCCGCAGCGCACACACCTGAAGACTTGGGAAAAGAGCGGATCGGCGACCATTTCGCGACGGCCGTTGTCAAGCAGCACATAATGCACTTCCTTTGTCTCGCCCTCGCTTGCTCCGCACTGATTGGCGCCGGTAACCCAGGTCACGTAGGAGGTGATCGGCTGGGCCGTGGCATTGCGGGTGAGCACCTTGACCTGGGAGAGCGCATCGCCGATGGTGGGAACCAGCTTGTCGATGCCGAGCAAGGCCACATGCACTTTTGGCAGCGTGGTGACAAGTCTGGCATTACCCTCGTTGGTGACGATACCGATCGAACCCGTCTCGGCCACGCCGAAATTGGCTCCGGTGATACCCATCTCACCCTCGACGAACTTTCTTCGCATCTGGTGCCGGGCAACCTTTACCAGCTTCTCAATTTCTTCGTCTTCCTGCTTGCCGGTCACCTCTGAAAAAAGATCCCTGACATGGTAGCGGGATAAATGAATGGCCGGCATCACCATGTGCGAGGGTGGTTCGTCGCGAAGCTGAATGATCCACTCGCCCAGATCGGTTTCCGTCACCTCAAAACCTTCGTCAATCATGGAATGCGACAGATGAGTCTCTTCTGCGGTCATGGATTTTGTTTTCACCACTTTCTGGCAGCCGGCCTTGGTGCCGATTTCGTTGATGATCCGGTTTGCCTCTTCGGCGTCCTTGGCATAGTGGACCACCACGCCGGCTTCCTCGGCCTTACGGGCAAACTGTTCCAGGTACTGATCGAGGCTTTTGAGAGTCTCATCTTTCATATCAGCCACTTCGGAGACGAGTTCCTCCACATCAATTTCAGAGAAAGCCTTGTCACGTCCAACCCGGTAGGCCACCGCGAATTTGTCGAGTGCTGAACGCAGGTATTCGTTGTCCAGAGATTCCTGGCATTCTTTTCGATAGGTTTTCAGGCTTTTTGCTTCCTGCATGATCAATCCTCCAGAATAAGAATATGAAGCTCGAGCGGTCCATGTACTCCGATGGAGAGTACCCGCTCGATGTCAGCCGTCCGGCTTGGGCCGGTAATGAAGGCAGTATAATTGGGAGCGTCGAGCATAAACTTCCGAAGCTGCTCCTCGGCTTCATATCCGTCGTTATAAATCTTTGATTTTGGTAATACGCATACATGATATTCACAGACCATGGTCGCCAGGCGCAGCTCTTCATTGGGACAGTTGAGCACCAGTGTGCCGGTTTCGGCAAGACCAAGGTCGCCATAGGAGAGTCCCACATCGACCCCATTAAGGTGGTTTCTCATCCCGGAATCGAGGCAATCGATCGAATGGGCTGCTGATTCTTCTTTGAGCAGCTCGTATTCTGAAGGTGACAAGGCTGGTGCGGCTATTACTTTGCGCTCACCTTCAGTAGTTACCTGCTCGTCGCTGATCGCATAGCGGTTCAACGGTCGCTCTAGACAGAGATCAATTGCGTACTTCACCGCTTCTTCAAACGCCTGAATTGTCGAAACCTTGGCGGCGGCGATTTCAGCCCGCTCCATGAATTTCTCGTAATCCGACTTCGATGTGGCGACTTGTTCCTTAGTGTCGGTCATAGTGGTAAATCCTGTTAATGGTTTTCGTCTTCGAGCACGCTCAAGCTCTCTCGGGCTATGGCCAGTTCCTCATTGGTCGGAATTACCCAGATCTGTACCCGGCTTCCGCCGGTGTGCAATGTACCAGGTGAGGTAAAGCGTCTGCTGTTTTTTTCATAATCGAGCTCGACGCCCAGATGGTCAAGACCGGCCAAGGTTTTTTGCCTGACGAGGGGATCATTTTCACCGATTCCGGCGGTGAATACAAGGGCGTCGACCCGGCCAAGCACCGCCATGTAGGCACCGATGTATTTCTTGTTTCTGTAGGTCTGCACCTCAAGGGCCAGACGAGCCCGCTCATCACCTTCGGCCACCGCTGCATGAATATCTCTCATGTCGTTGAATCCGCAGATGCCTTTCAACCCTGAATCCTTGTTGAGCATGGCGTCTATCTGCGTCAGATTCATGCCTGCTGCGCGCTCCAGAAACGAATGGATGGCCGGGTCCACATCACCGCTCCTGGTTCCCATTACCAGCCCCTCGAGGGGCGTCATCCCCAGTGACGTATCGATACTGCGACCCTGCTCGACGGCACTCATGGAACAGCCATTGCCGAGGTGGATGGTGATCAGGTTGGTTTCAGAAAGCTCACGGCCCATCAGCCTGGAGCACTCCCCGGCGACGAATTTATGCGATGTACCATGAAATCCGTAGCGTCGAACCCGATGACGTTCATATAATTCATAGGGCAAGGCATAGATATGAGCCCGCTGGGGAATGGTCTGGTGAAAGGCGGTATCAAATACCGCCACTTGCGCTATCGCTGGGAACAGCTCCATTGCCACTTCAATGCCATCCAGATTAGCGGGGTTGTGCAGCGGTGCTAGAGGAATGTTTTCCTTAATCGCTTCTATCACTGTTGTATCGATGACTGTCGGCTGATGAAAAACCTCGCCGCCGTGAACAACACGATGCCCGACCAGGCCGATTTCACGCCGTGAACGCACCACACCGCTCTGCTCATCGCAGAGTACATTACCGACCATCTCCATACCGCTTTTATGATCGGGGATCATCACCTCTTTCTCAATAGCAGTCTGATCAGCAGATCCCGGGTGCATGGAACCGCTTATTCTACCAAATTTCTCGCCAATCCGCTCAACCAGTCCGGTGGCCATTACGTGTTCCCCCTCCATTTCAAGGAGCTGGAACTTGATAGAAGAACTTCCTGAATTGATAACCAGAACTTTCATCTTCAGACATCTTCCGCCTGTGCCTGAATGGCTGTGATGGCAACGGTATTGACGATATCATCGATAGTGCAGCCCCGGGACAGATCGTTAACCGGTTTATTTAGCCCCTGCAGTACTGGGCCGATGGCCACAGCATTGGCCGCACGCTGCACGGCCTTGTAGGTGTTGTTGCCGGTGTTGAGATCTGGAAAAATGAACACCGTTGCCCTTCCCGCCACCGCCGAACCGGGCATCTTGGTTCGCGCCACTTCAGGGTCGATGGCGGCGTCGTATTGAAGCGGTCCTTCGAGAACGAAATCGAGCTTTCTCTCACGAATCAGATTCTGGGCAATGTGCGTCGCCTCGGCTACTCTTTCCACGTCTTCGCCTTTGCCAGAAGCGCCGGTCGAATAGCTCAGCATGGCCACCCGCGGCTCAATGCCAAAAGTGCGGGCCGTCTCGGCGGAACTCAAGGCGATTTCCGCCAGCTGCGAAGCATCAGGGTTTGGGTTTACGGCACAATCACCATAGACCAGAATGCGATCGCGAAGGCACATGAGGAACACCGAACTGACGATGGTGAAACCGGGCTTAGCCTTGATAAACTCAAAGGCCGGACGCACCGTGTGAGCGGTGGTATTCAGGGCACCGGATACCATGCCGTCGGCAAATCCTTTATAGACCATCATGGTGCCGAAATAGGTGGTATCTGACATCCGGTCCCGGGCCATATCTTCAATCACTCCTCTGTGCTGGCGCAGTGACAGATAGGTTTGGACGAAATCTTCAAGCATCGAACTGGTCTGGGGATCTATCACCTCGACCCAGGTGAGATCGAGTCCGTTGGCCGTGGCCAGCGCCCGCACCTGATCCTCGCGGCCAAGTATGGTAAGATCGGCAACTCCGCGCCTCAACAGAATATCGGCCGCCCTTAAAATGCGTTCGCAGTTTCCCTCTGGCAGCACGATACGCTGGCGACTCTCGGCGGCCCTCTCAAGTAAAGAATATTCGAACATCTTCGGGGTGATCCGCGCCGGTCTATCTGTTATGACGTTCTTACGCAGTTCGACCATATTGACGTATTTTGAGAAATTCCCAAGCGCTGTGGCGATTCTGGTTTGGTCGCCGGGTTCGATGTGACCGTAGAGTTCGTAGAGCTGCTGAACCACCAGATAGGTGTGCCCCTTGACACAAATGATTGGTATCGGCCTTCCCGACCAGCCATCAATCAGTCGTCGCACATTGTCTGAGGGCACCAGACCGCCGGTGAGCACAATTCCTGAGACCTCCGGGTAGGAAGTGGAGGAGCGGGCAGACAAACTGGCCAGAATGATGTCATGCCGGTCACCGGGTGTGATCACCAAACATCCCGGAGTCAGATATTCGAGAAAATTCTCAACCCGCATGGCCGCCACCACATAGTCGCCTACCACCGTGTTCAATCCCGCCGAACCATACATGACGCTGCCGTTAAGCCAGCGGTTCACATCACCCACGGTGGGGTTGGCCAGGGCCGGATTTTCAGGAATTACATAAAAGGGCAGCTCCTCATCCGGGTGATATTTATTTCTGATGTCGGAGAGAATCTTAGATGTTAATCCCTCGGGCGCACGATTGATGATCGAAGAAACCAGGATCAGGCCCTTTTCCTTATGGCTGTCGATCGACACCTGGACCTGCCTGATCATCTCATCCACCGTTTTCTTCCGTCCTGAGGATACCAGCACAACCGGAGCGCCAAGATTGGCGGCGATGTCGCCGTTGATCTCGGATTCGAAGGTGGTATCCTGACCCCTGAAGTCGGTTCCTTCGATGAGTACGAAGTCGTGGTAGTCGGCAACATCGCGGTATTTTTTTAGAATCAAGTCGTGCAGGTCGTCTTCGTGACCCGAATTTATCATCTCGTAGGCTGTCTTCAGGGTGCAGCCGAAGCAGGTCTCATAGTCCTGCTCCACTTTGAAATAGTCGAGGATCAGGGTGATGTCATGATCCTGTTTTTCCTCAATCTGATCACTGATTATAGGCCTGAAAAAAGCTACCCGATGGAGTTGATTGATCAGCATCTGCATAATGCCGAGAACAATCACCGACTTTCCGCTGCGCTCTTCAGTGGCAGTTACATAAAGGTTATTGGGCATGTAATCATTCTGATTAAATTGGAGTTATCACCAGCATCAACAGCACTGAAACCGGTTTTTGATTGGCCGGCTCAGTACCACGCCGGCCGAGGATAGGGACCTTAGCCGATCAGGGTAAATGCACATAAGCGTGCGCTGGGATGGGCACGAATTTGTCACTGCCTGGGGTTTTCCAGAACAATTTCAACGCTGCCGTGCCTTTACGCTGGAAATATTCCACCATCAATGGGTAGTGACCGGCTTTGTCGATAGTAACATGGCCAACATTGGAGAGACGGTCCGAATGCTGCTCAGGATCGCTGATCACCGTCTTGCCGCCCATTCTGACAATAACACCGTCGTTGGATAGCGCCTGAAACTCAAAGTCCCCCGTATCCTTAACCACGAGATAGCCCTGCATGCGCAAGGCCACACCACGGTTGGTGCCGGTCTGGAAGACCTCCTCCTTGCCGAATTGATGATTGAGTTCAAACACCGGAGGCCCAGTTTTTTTGATAAAGGTAGAGCTGCCATTTCGGGGAATTTGATCAAGATGTCGCTCAAAAAATTCAAGATAGTAGACGACGCTCAATCCTCTGGAGAGTTGTTCCAGCGAAACAATTTCAGGCTCGATATCGCCGACATGGATAGGCGCGTATTCAACCGGTTTGCTGAAGTCCTTTGCTGCATGAAGCGGAGCAGCGAGTAAACAGAGAACGCCAAGCGCTAATAGCCAATTACTTCCCATGTTCGTTCGCATAGTATCCCCTCTGCTGATCCGCGAAGATGTTGATTCACTGCTTTCAATGTTATTCATTTCCGCTGAAAACACAAATCAATACCACCGCAATTGCGGGGCAGAATCGAGGCCATAATTCTTTGTTGTCAGGTGCGAACCTGGTAAATATCATATTGTGCTTGAAGATATGATCAAAGTGTATTTTCTTTAAACAAGGCATGTTCGCCCATGCCGTTCCTTCTTCACCCCGTAAAACCGGATCCTGCTGAGATTCGGTACGACAACCCAAGAAAAAGGAGAATGCTATGAACAGCAGACTTTTCATTTTGCTTCTTGCTGCACTATTTTTTTCCGTTGCAACAATCGGTGCCCCCGAAGCCCAGGCCGCAGAAGAGAGGAGTTATTTACTGGCAACAGCCAGCACTGGTGGAACCTACTACCCAGTCGGGGTAGCAATTGCCACCCTCACCAAGGTAAAACTGCAGCCCACACATAAGATTGGCATGTCGGCGATCAATTCAGCCGGTTCAGGTGAAAACATAAAGCTCCTCCGGGATAACGAGGCCCAGTTTGCCATTCTCCAGGGACTTTATGGTTATTATGCCTGGAACGGCGCCGGGCCGCTCGAGCAGGACGGCCCGCAGAAAGAGTTGCGCTCCGTCTCCATGCTCTGGCAGAACGTTGAACAGTTCGTCGTAGTAGCCGACAAGGCTAAAACGGGTACGATTTCCGACCTGGAAGCGCTCAAAGGTGAACGCATGGCACTCGGCAAAAAGAACTCCGGGACCATCGGCTCCAACCGCTTCCTGCTCAAGAATCTGGGTATCGACGCGGACAGCTCCTTTGAACTGGTCTACGTCGGTTACGGCCCCAGTGCCGACGCCCTTCAGAACGGTCAGGTGGCGGGAATGGGTACCCCCGCAGGCTCGCCAACCGGAGCAGTTACCAAGGCTTTCGCCGCCATGGGAGACAGGATCACCATGCTCGATTTCACCGATGAGCAGATGAAAAAAGCTGATGGCGGACTCGATCTCTGGACCCGCTATGTGATCGAGGCCGGCACCTACCCCGGCCAGGCTGAGGACTTCCAGACCATTGCTCAGCCCAATTTTCTCGCAGTCCGGGCCGATCTCGATGAAGAAGCAGTTTACATGATTACCAAGACGATCTACGAAAACCTGCCTTTTCTCAACGCCATACACAAGGCAACCAAGGTCATGGCCCTGGAGAAAGCCCTTGCAGGTCTGCCAATGCCTCTTCATCCAGGGGCCGCCAAGTTCTATAAGGAAGCCGGACTCGATATCCCAGATCGGTTGATGCCACAATAACCTTGCCTGCGCCTCCATCTCCATCGGACCAGATAGGTTTGGTGGAGATGGTTCGCTCCCGTCCGCTTCAGGAGTAGTTTTTGGAATCCCAGTCCTCTACCGGCAGGCTTCGAAAGTTTTCCGAGAAAACGGTTTATTTCATCGGCATCCTGGTATCGCTGCTGCACATCTATTTCAATGTCTTCAGTGTCCTGCCGACCCTCACCCAGAACGCCCTGCACTACTCGGGATTTGCCATCCTCTGCGGGCTTGTTTACCCACTATCTAGGTCCCTGAACAAAGAGCGCGGTAAGATTGAGTTCGGACTCAGTCTCGCTTTCGGTGTAACCGGCGCCTGTTGTGCCGTTTATCTCATTTCCATGGAAGACGCCATTTACGCCCGTGGCGTCCACCTCAATCAAGGCGAGTGGATTGCAGGGATAATTCTCATTCTCAGCGCCATCGAGTTCACCCGCAGGACCACCGGGCTCATTATCCCGGTGCTGATCATTCTCGCCCTGACCTATGTGGGCTGGTGGGGAGCGATGGTTGGCGGGGTATTCAAGTTCAGCGGCCTGACACCGGAAACGATATTGTTCAGATCCATTTACGGCGATGATGGATTGTTCGGCACCATCGCCCGCATATCCTCGACTTTCGTCTTCATGTTCATCCTCTTCGGCGCCTTTTTACTGCGCTCAGGGGCCGGTGATTTCGTCATCAACCTGGCCCGGGCAATGGCCGGTCGATTTGTCGGCGGACCTGGCCTGGTTGCCGTGTTTGCCTCCGGTCTGACCGGTACCATATCGGGTTCAGCCGTAGCCAATACCGCCTCCACCGGGGTGATCACCATCCCGTTGATGAAAAAAGCGGGATTTGAGGCAAAGTTCGCCGCCGGGGTTGAGGCGGCGGCCTCCACGGGGGGACAACTCATGCCGCCGATCATGGGGGCCGGCGCGTTCGTGATGGCCAGCTACACTCAGATCCCCTACACTACCATAGTTCTCTACTCTATCTTGCCGGCCGTTCTCTATTTTGCCACCGTCGGCTTCTTCGTCCGGGTCGAAGCGAAAAAGACCGACATTCAGGCCCTTGAAGATGAAAAATTAAAAGTGCTCGAGGTGCTCAGAACAGGGGGACTGCCGTTTCTTTTGCCGGTATCGGTTCTGATCGGTCTCCTCATTTATGGCTTCACACCGACGTACGCAGCTGGAATATCAATTGTTGCGGTAATCATGTCCTCCTGGCTGACCCCAAACCGGATGGGGATCAAAGCAATTTTCGACGCCCTGGCACTGGGGGCGAAAAATATGGTGATGACCGCTGTTCTGCTCTGCAGTGTCGGTCTGGTGGTAAACGTCATCGCCACCGCGGGCATTGGCAATACCTTCTCACTGATGATCACCAACTGGTCGGGCAACAGCCTGCTTATCGCCATCATACTCGTGGGGCTCGCCTCACTGGTCCTGGGCATGGGGTTGCCGGTCACCGCCGCTTACATCGTCTTGGGTACCTTGTCAGCGCCGGCGCTTTACAACCTCATCGTCGACGGCCAGATCATCCAAATGTTTATCTCCGGCGCCACAAGTGAAGAGGCCAAGGCAATCCTGATGCTTGCTATCCCCGATAAAATCGCGTTGCTTGATCAGCCGCTGAGTCCAGAAGCAGCGCAAGAACTGCTCAAACTCATTCCACCTGATCTCACCGGAACGCTGCGTGAGATAAGTCTCTCTTCTGAGGCAGCCACTTTCGCTCTGCTCTCGGCCCACATGATTATATTCTGGCTCAGCCAGGACTCCAATGTCACTCCTCCTGTCTGCCTGGCCGCTTTCACCGGAGCAGCCATCGCCGGAACCCCGCCCATGGCCACCGGTTTGAGATCTTGGAAAATTGCCAAAGGTCTCTACATCATTCCTCTGCTCTTCGCCTATACCCCTCTGCTTGGAGGCAGCTGGCCGGAAATATTCACTATCTTCATTTTTGCCCTGGGCGGTCTCTATGCTTTCACTTGCGCACTGCAGGGCTATATGGAAAACCCCGTAGGCCTGCCCATCCGGCTACTGCTTCTGGTGCTCACCGTGGCGCTTTTAATGCCTACCACCCTGGCGGTGCAGGGTGCGGCGCTTGGCTGCCTAGTGCTGGTACTGATTTTCAATGTCAAGAAAAGCGGTGGATCGGTTTAGCGGTCAGTTTCAAGGAAAGCCACGATCCTCGATAGAATATCGTCACGCACGCGGTCTATCTCCATGAACAGCTCATGACGGACATCCATGTATTCCTCATGGGTGCCGTTGCTGGATCGTTCACAGAAGCGCTTTACGGCCGCAGTTTTGACGATCTGGTCGCCGGCGGCTGTCAGGGTGAGGTGAGGACAGAGAAACCGCTCGGCCTTGCTGTTTATATCTCGCATGGCCTTGTAGGCTTCATGCAGCCAGCGAAAGGTCGGTCCGCCCAGCGGTGCGAAGTCAAGCGAGTTGGTGAGAAATTGGTTGAAGGAAAATCGATTTTCGTCAGAGGTAAAGGGGTTTTCGTGGAACTGCATGTCAGGCCGATAAGGCCCTTTGGAGGGCATGTAGCGATCACCGAAGCCCAGGTGGCAGCCGACAGCGGTTATGGGCTTGATCAGAAACTGCGGCACGCGTGACCCGGTGACAATGGCGCACATCGGAGACCCGAGGACCATTTTCTTTACTTGCTCAGGATGCCGGAGCCCCAAAAGCGCCGCCACGGTGCCTCCCATCGAATGGCTGATCAAGTTGGCCGGGACGTCTTTGCTGTCATTGTGAGTTTTTTTGATTACCTTGCCCAGATCTGTCACATAGGTCTCAAAACTATCGATATACCCCTTCTGACGATCTGCAAGTTGTCGGTCGGAATCCCCCTGCCCGCAATGATCATAAAGAACCGTGGATACTCCGCGGTGGTAAAGATCCCGGGCAAATTCGAGATATTTTTCGAGGTACTCGGTCCTGCCGCTCACCACCACAGCCAATGGGTTCCCAGCGTGATCCTTGGGCAGGGCGACACGCAGTGTGCCCCCACCTGAGGATGCAATTCGCATTTCGGTGAATATGGAATAATACCAATCCCGAAGATTTCGATAACGTTCCAGAAATTCTTCCTGCTGTGTCATGAATCTATCTATTCGTTGGATTCAGTTATTCCCCTATGAATTAAGTCATGGGAACCGATGAAATTTTAGCACCGGCCTATTCATTCTCTTTAACTACATGCCCTAGCAGATTATCGGAAACTAACTAAATCTGATCCTGTAACGAGGCTTACCCAAATTTTTACCACAATCAATCAGTTCCATCCGAGGATAAAATGGGAGGCCCCAAAGATAATGCACCATAGAGCTGTGTACATTGACTACTAAATAGGTTGCCTCGACAACCCCTCCTTGATAGAATCGAACATGTTGACGAGTCACTAATCATGCGGCTTAACCCAATATATGTAGATATTTTCCACAAACTGGCCTGGCCACAGCCCTGTTTCATAATCAGGCCGGTTTGAAGGGGGGATCATGGGTCGAAATCGTTCCCGTAAAACATCAGAAACAACAAAAAAACAGAGTACGCTGATCAAGGCCAGGGGTATAGATGAACTGGTCCAACGGCTGCTTAAGGTCGAGACCGAACTTAATGCAAATATCCCAACCACTCTGTGGATCAGCGATCTGCACGGTGAAGGAGATCGTTTCAAATCGATTCTTCGAGGTCGCTTTGGTGTCCTATACCAGACCTGCCGAGAGGCTTTGCCTAACACCTTTACCACTGACAAAATCCAATATCTGGTAAGAATCATCAGGCAGCAGCAGTATATTGTAGACAAGGATATCCGCATGGATACTCAGGATGTCATCCTCTGTCTGGTTCAGATTCTCAAGTACAAATTGACCAATGCCCGGTACAACGTGGATGAAATTCTTATGCCGGAATTTCGTGAGACGATATCCAGGCTGCTGGCTGGTTTGGTGGTACCCAACCCTATCTTCGAAGAAGAAATCATCTCTTCCAGGTTAATTACCCACCTCTGCCACGGCATTCGCAACGTCCTGCTGGACCGCATTCAGGTACTTGGCGATGTCTTCGACCGTGGTCCACAGCCGGACAAGATTATACGTTTTCTCTCCTCTTCACCCTATCGTCGAATCGTTGATTATGTGTTCGGCAATCACGACATCCTTTGGATGGGAGCGGCCTCGGGAAATCGATCGCTGATTGCAGAGGCCATGCGTATTACCTGCCGATACGACCACTTCGAATTCATGGAACGTCTCGATTTCGACATCTCTGTACTCGAGTCGTTCGCCACTTCAACCTATCCTGCCGATCGAGTTACCGGCAACTTTAAAGCCAAGACAGAAAAAGGCCGGTCCATGGAGAAAGCGCTGGCCATGATCCAGTTCAAACTTGAAGAGCAGACCATCCGTGATTTTACCGATTACGATATGGGATCGAGGCTCTGGCTCGACAAGCTCGCAAAGATGCTCGAAAACAATCAGACCGAAGGTCTCAACGACACCTATTTCCCCACTCTCGATCCTACCGATCCGAATCGTTTAACCACTGAGGAACAGGAAGTAATTGACGACTTGGTCAGCCAGTTCGTCACCAACCGGAAGCTGAAACGGCTGCTTGGCTATCTGTTCAGCACCGGTAAAACATTTTCGATTTACAATGATATATTAAATATCCACGCCTTGGTACCATCCACCAAGGATGGTGATTTTGATGAATTTCTCGGTCGAAGCGGCAAAAACCTGCTTAACTTTATCCAGGCCACCATCGAACGGGTCGGAAACAACTATATGGAAGGAAAGCCGCAGGATCACAGGGATCAAGCCCTCTTCTTTTATCTTTGGTGTGGACCCAAATCTCCCTTTTTCGGCAAGCATGCCATGAAGACCTTTGAACGCTATTTTCTGATCGACAAGTCCACTCATGTAGAGCGCTCGCTTTACTGGCAACAAAATCTCGAGCAACCCCAATTCAAGGCCAAACTGTTGAGTGAATTCGGGGTCCAGAGAGTGGTCTATGGACACACCCCTATTGATTACCTGAAAGGCAAACATATGGCCGGTGATGACGGGGTGGCGATAAATGTCGACGGAGGTTTCGCCGCCGCTTACTATAACCGTGGCCATTCGCTTGTTCAGACTCCCCATCAGCTGTATGGCATTATTCTACCGACCCCTGACGAAATCAAAGAAGCCGAACGGAAGCTTGAGTCGGCACCGCTCGACATCGAATTGATCGACGAATTTCTGCATCCAATGAAGGTCAAAGACTCCCAGGAAGGAAAAATGCTGCAGAAAGAACGCAACCAGCTTATGAAAAAAATCACCAGGCTGGAAGCCGAGACCACTAATTGAAGCCACCCACCTTGCCGGGTGAGTTTAACGAAATATAGCCGTTCAATAAGATCAGGATCCCCATGGATACAAACTACGGAATGGAAATTGTTAGGGCTACCGAGATCGCCGCTCTCACTGCAGCCAGAGACCAGGGAATGGGGGATTATATAGACATTCTCAACACTGCCCGGGCAGCTATTGCAAAGACTCTTAACCGACTGCAAATTGATGGCAGCCTGATCAACGACCGCTTCGAACACCGTGATGATATAATCGACATGCCTCTGAAAATCGGTCAGGGCGGACCTACCATGGATGTCATGGCAATCGCCCTCGAGGCCCACCATTCAGCGGCTACAGGCGGCAACAACGCCACTTCCTATGCGGTGATTGCCCCGAGAGGGGTGGTGCATACTGTACCCAACCTGTCCATGTATAAAATTGTCGTAGGTCCCGAAGTCGGTAACGTTATCAGTATCGATCAGCCGCCCGCCGTCAATGTCAAGCGTACCGCCCGGGCTCTGGGCAAATACACTGAAAATGTGACTGTCTGCATACTCAACCAGGCCAGACACACCCAATTGATCAAAGAAGTTCGGCAAACCGGTGCTCGGATAAAGCTGATCGAGGAAGGTGAAATTTCGGGTTGTCTTTCGGCCATCATTGGTGAAAAGACCGACATCTACATGGGCTATGGCTACGCGCCTGAATCAACTCTGGTGGCGGCAGCCATCAATTGCCTGGGAGGGTATTTCGAAGGTAAAATCTTCTATGAGAACATTCGTGACAAGGAGATGGCCAGGGCCCACGGCATCGACGATTTTGATAAAATATTCAGGACTCATGACCTGATACGTTCCAAAGAAGTTGCGGTGGCCGCTACCGGGGTTACCGATGGTGAGTTTCTTGAAGGTGTTCGTTTCACTTCCAACGGTGCGGTCACCAGCTCTTTTGTGGCCCGCGCCGAAACCAAAACCTATCGAAAACTTGAGACCAACCACTTCTTCGATTATAAGCCTGTATTTTAAAAAGAATTAAATTCTCACGGCTCAGCAATTCTCTACAGGAGTCAGAATCCATGAAAAATGCACCGTTTAGAATTATTCTAGTTCTACTTGCCGGTTGTCTAATTCTGCCATCTGCGGCAGGCGCCCGGCCATCCGCATCGGCAAAATTCTCCACTACCCGTGAGGAAAATCCAAAAGCGGTTAAGAACAGGCTAATTTTACCTTACGCCTTTCCTTCAGAATCCATGGGAACTACGGCGGGGGTTGGCGGTTTCGCCAAAGGATACGGGCAGGATCAATTACTTTTCGCAGGATCCGTGTTCGGCAGCGTCGATGAAGCCAAAGGGGTAGTAGGCGGTATGTGGGATTATCTTCTGCCTTTTTCTAAAAGACTTTATTTTAGTGCCTTTGGTGCTGTCAGCTATTTTCCACGAAACCGTGCCTACACTGAAGTACCGCGGCTGTCTTCCAGTTTTGATGCAACCGTTGCCGGTGCAAATAATTCGGATAAAGACGACTATATAGAGGATGACGGCAGCGATAACTGGTATGAGCTCAAACTTGAATACGTACTGCCCATCGGCAGTATGAAAAATTCCCACAAAGGACAATACAAGCTCAAAAAAGGCATCCTTCAGTCAGGCGCCACCGGTGGCGATACCTGGAATCCACTGGGATCAGGTGTTTCGGTCTTGCTGCTCGGCCAGTCCGGCAGATACCAGGACTATAGAACTGAAACAGTAACTTACTCGGGTGATTCCTATCCGTGGAAGATTGGCTACCTCTACAATAACACCGATTTTGCGACCAACCCGAGCTACGGCAGTCTCCAGTATTTTGCCTACAGCAGAAGCTTCAACGAAGGCAATACCGGGACGTGGGATTTCCTCGAATTTGAAGCCAGCAAGTTCTTCAATCTTGGCGATTCCAGATTTGCGAGACAGCGGGTGGTGGCCCTGAACTTCTGGACCGGCAGCTCACTTTCCTGGAATGAAACGGTCAATGAAAACGGCGAAGTCGTGGTTGAAAACAAGCCTCCGTATCTCGATGGTGCTCGACTCGGCGGTTGGTATAGGATGAAGGGTTTTCCTAATAACCGTTTCAACGATCGGTCGGTCATCTACGGTGCTGCAGAGTACCGCTATACGCTTGACTGGAATCCTGTCGCGGGTGTCAACTGGCTGCGCTGGCTCCATCTCGACTGGTTTCAGCTCGTTCCCTTTGTCGAAGCAGGACGGGTGGCACCAGAATATGATCTTGGAGAGCTCTTTTCCGATCTCAAATTTAATGCGGGCATTGGCCTGCGGGCGATGACGGCTGGTGCCGTGGTACGTTTCGACACAGCTTTCTCCGAAGAAGGGACCAATTTCTGGGTGATGTTCCAGCAGCCTTTCTAGATCTGCGATTTAATTACTGGCTGCGGTTTGCAGTCCATCACAAGCAGATCTGGATCTTTTGGTGGGTAATTCTTACAGTTCGGGTGTCCTGTTCTATTCGAACATGGCATAATTCTTACTGCCGTCTCATTAAGGTAATAGCTATGCGGCGATTGCTCGCAATCATATTGATGTCTCTTCTTGCTTTCGGTGGATCACTTTGCAAAAATGTTCGCGCCGGCAAGGTGATCGACCGAATCAATTTTAATGGTGAATTGGTTCTCGGTACTCCAGGCGATTTTCCACCCTTCAGCGTGACTTCAGATCAGGGGGATCTGATCGGTTTCGACATTTCCTTGGCCAGAGAACTTGCCAAATCGATGAATGTCAACCTTCGCATCGTCCGGCTTCCATTCCACGAGCTCATTCCGAACCTCGAGTCTGGAAACGTTGATATGATAATGTCCGGCCTCAGCATCACCCCAAGGCGAAATATGCGGATTGCCTTCGTCGGTCCCTATGGAAATTCAGGCCAGGCCTTTTTCGGCAGAGACGAAATCGTCGCCTCGCTCTCAGAGCCTCTGGATCTGAATCGGGAAGGGTTGAAGATTGCCGTGCTTCAGGAAACAACTGCCGAACTATCAGTACGGGCCTTACTTCCCAAAGCAGAACCGATCTTCACCCAAAGTCTTGATCAGGCCCTGATCAAGCTGCTCAATAACGAAATCGACGGCATAATCTCTGATTATCCATTTTGCAAGGTGTCGGAATTTCGCTACCGGGACCGCGGCTTTTCCGTCTATGAGAAAATCCTGAGCTACGA
>JABDQA010000218.1 GCA_013042475.1 Desulfofustis sp. | reverse complement strand
TGACATGGTCGATGAGCATCCGATAGGGATCGACCCGATCCAGACCGGCTTTGAAAATGGCGCCGAGATCTTCCCTTCTGGTTGAATACACGATGGACTCCTTTCGAGGTAGAACCACTAATCTCTGCTTTGGTCAGTCTACTATACAGTTATTCCAAACCTTTATCCAGTGGTGTCAGCGAAGCTAATTTCTTCACTTTCCTATTTTGTTGCGGTAAAGTGACCAATGCCAGGGCTCCGATAGACGGGTGCTGCCTGGCCGCAGCCTGACTTCAGACAATGAAAATCGCCTACTACATGCCCTTCAAACCGCCTGACCATGTCAATCCGTCTGGCGATCTGATCACTGGCAGAGAATTACAGCAGTTTCTGGCTCGGCAGAACCATCATGTTGACCTGGTCAGTTCCCTGAGGAGCCGCTGGATCTACTGGAAACCACGCGCTCTCGCTCAGCTTCGCTCTGAAGCAGAACGCGTCCAAACCGTGCTCCGCCAAAATCCCGCCGAACTTTGGCTCACCTATCATACCTACTACAAAGCTCCCGATCTTCTCGGTCCGTCGTGTGTGAAAATACTGCACATGCCCTATGTCATATTTCAGGGAATTTACTCCACCAAACGGAAACGAAACCTCAAAACCCTGCCCGGATTCCTGCTCAATCGGCGGGCTCTGAACTCAGCACAGATGGTGTACACCAATAAGAAAAAGGACGAGAAAAATCTGCGCCGCCTGCTGCCGGAGCATCGGGTATCTTATGTGCCGCCCGGCATCAGACCCGAGCTGTTTTCCTTCAATGCACGCGCTCGGCAGGAGGTGAGAGAGAGATGGCAGGTTGGAGAGCGGCTGGTTGTCCTGTCCACGGCGATGCTCAGACCCGGGGTCAAGACCGAGGGCATCCGACAGGTGATAAAAAGCTGCGGAGCTTTGCACCGGTCATCTCAAAAGATTCTTCTGGTGGTCATTGGCGACGGTCACAACCGTCGCCTGCTCGAAAAGGAGGCCCGTGAGAGTCTCGGCTCCTCCTGCCTCTTTCTCGGCAGCATCGAGCGTTCGGATATGTACCGTTATTACAGCGGTGCCGACCTGTTCGCCTTTCCCGGAATCGAGGAATCGCTCGGTATGGTTTATCTCGAAGCCCAATCCACCGGTCTTCCGGTGGTTGCTTTCAGCGATTGGGGGGCCTCGGAAGCGGTCATGCACGACCAAACCGGTCTGCTGACGCCCGCCGCCGGCCCTGATGAGTTTACAGCATCAATCGAGCGACTGCTGGATGATTCAGAACTCAGGGCAAAGATGGGTGAGGCGGCTATACAGCATGTTCGCAGCCACCATGACTTGAATAAAAACTACGCAGAGCTGGCCATCAGCCTTGCGAAGATTGTCCGCCGCGATCGTCCTGCTGCCGCCACCCACCATTAAAATTGGGCAGACCTCCCTACATTTTTCAGGACTTTCAATATAATATGGCATCGTGTCAGCTGCTGACAGACAATTCTCAAGGCTGAAATGGATAAAATTGCTGCCGCCAGGCTTACCGGTGCACTCCTTTTCACTCTAACTCTGGCTGCCTGTACGGCGCCAGACTGGCTGCCGAAGTGCCACGCCAGATTGCCAACGCCAACATCTTGTTTAACGTGATAAACACGTGCATTTCGATCATCAGAAATAGCGGGCCCAACCGCTGAAACAAGACTGATGCCGGCTGCTATGTAGTTTCCGATTGGAAACTACTTAACCAGTTTTCGCACCGCCGCCGATGCGGTGATTTCTCCGCTGCGGTAGGCCTCGTGCTGTTTTTCAATCGATGGCAGGTCGTAGAGGTAGTTCACCATCATGCCCAGAGACTGCTCGACCCCATTGTCAGAAAGATTGGCCGCCCAGTTTATCTGCTTGACCGAGGCGCCGTTGGTCAAGTGAAAGTGAGCCACCCGGTCGGCAACCTGGCTTCCCCTTTTAGCCTTGAGAAGATAGGTGGCGCAGAGCGACAATAACTGCTGTTGCAGCTGGCGGGCAAGTTCCGCCCGTTTGGATTTGCCGGATGTCGAACTGAGCAGATCACCGATGTTGTTATGGGCCGAGAGAATTCCTACCGCCTCGGCTGCAGTTTTACTGACCTTGGTCTCCTCGCCCTCTCTCTCGTCAACGTTCTCGGCCTGCTTATTAAGCCAGGTGGAGAATCCGGGTATGGGTGAGAGAGTGGCAAAATTCTTCAGACCGGGCAGGCTGGATGTCAGATCTGCCACCACCCGTTTAATCAGAAAATTACCAAAGCTGACCCCGGCCAACCCTGCCTGGCAGTTGGATATCGAATAAAATATGGCGGTATCGGCTTTTTCCGGATCTATCATCGGCGCCTTTTCATCAAGCAATTCGAAGACATCGGTGGAAATACCGTTGACCAGTGCCACCTCTACGAAAATGAGTGGCTCATCCGGCATACTCGGGTGAAAGAAGGCATAACATCGGCGATCTTCCTCGAGCCTGTTTTTTAAATCTTTCCATGATCTTATTTCATGAACCGCCTCATAGCGGATGAATTTTTCCAGAAGCTCAGCCGAACTTTTCCAGGTAATACGTTGCAGATCCAGAAAACCGACATCGAACCAGGAGACCAGGAGCCGATATATATCTTTGTCGAGATTTGTTAAGGCCTGGTTGTCCTGTGCCCAGCGCATGAGTTCTGCCCTCAAATCGACGAGGAATTTGACCCCGCCCCGAAGTCCGTTGAACTGTCTCAGAATTTTTGCCCGGGGAGGTTCCAGAAGATTGCGCAGCTCTATGGTGAGTCGCTGCCTCTCGTCCGGATCATCTGATTCTCTCAGCGCATCCATGGCAATCTCCACCGCCTCGGCGTCGGTATCGTATTCCTCGGCCAAAAGAGTCAGAAATCGACGCCGACCATTGGCATTGAGGACCAGGTAAGCCTCCCCAAGTTCCGCCGCCCGGGCCCGAGCGGATACTTCGCCGCCCTTGCCCTCCAGGCAACCGTCGATCTTGCGCCGCACTTTCCCCAGATCGCCTTTGGGCAGATTGACGCCGATAAATTCTTTTAGGGCGACCGGATCTCCGAGCGGCCAGTATTCTCTGATCAGCTTTCTGGTTCTGTCCCACAATGGTTCCTGGGCTTCTGCCATGATCGTAAAGCCTCGCTATGCTCGTATTTGGAGATAACAAACTGATTACGTTACAGAATACACTTTGAAGCGGAGTTTGTGCAAGGACGAAGCGTTAGGCAAGAAACACGGATCAAACTTTTTGAAATGGTACTATCTAGGAATTTAAAAAAGGCCCCGCGGATTATCCGCAGGGCCTTTTGGTGCTGATGCTCTACTCGTACTGCAAGTGTGCTGCAAGCCTAACGTTCATGAAAAATCTTAATTACATGTGAACGTTTGGCTAGAGTTGCTTCATGGCCCCCATAAACGCTCTCAGCTCAGCACCGATAGCTTCGACGTCGGTGTAGCGAATGGCTTCATTGACATCGATCAGATCCAGGTTGTCAACAGCATAATCCTGAAGATCCAGACCGCGACCGATCACATCGGTATCGATTGATTTCATGAAATCCGCAAGCAGTGGCACGGCCTTGTTGGAGAACAGATAGCAGCCATATTCGGCGGTGTCGGAAATCACCACATTCATCTCATAGAGCTTCTTGCGGGCGATCAGGTTGGCGATCAGAGGCACTTCGTGCAATGATTCATAATAGGCCGACTCTTCTTTGATTCCGGTATCGACCATGGTGTCAAATGCAAGTTCGACGCCCGCCTTGACGATGGCGACCATCAGAATGCCGTTATCGAAATACTCCTGCTCGCTGATGTCTTCGGACATCGACTCCGACTGCTCGAAGGGCGTTTCGCCGGTTGCCTTGCGCCACCCCAGCAGATCGGTATCACCGTTGGCCCAGTCCTCCATCATCGTCTTGGAGAAGACTCCCGACATGATATCGTCCATATGCTTCTCGAATAGAGGGGTGAGGATATTTTTCAACTCCTCTGAGAGGATATGCGCCCTGATCTTGGCTGGATTGGACAAGCGGTCCATCATGTTGGTGATACCCCCGTGTTTCAGTGCTTCGGTGGTCACCTCCCAGCCATACTGCACCAGTTTCGAGGCATAACCTGCATCGACCCCCTTGTCGATCATCTTGTCGTAGCAAAGCAGGGATCCGGCCTGTAGCAGGCCGCAGAGAATGGTCTGCTCGCCCATCAGATCGGACTTGACCTCTGCCACAAAAGAAGACTGTAGGACGCCTGCTCGATCACCGCCCGTCCCGCAAGCATAAGCCTTGGCAACTTCAAGCCCTATTCCCTGGGGGTCGTTCTCCCGGTGCACGGCAATTAAGGTGGGGATACCGAACCCTCTCACATATTCCTGGCGTAATTCGGTGCCGGGGCCCTTTGGAGCAACCATGATGACGGTGATGTCGTCCCGTATCTGTATTCCTTCCTCAACAATATTGAAGCCGTGGGAATAGGAGAGACAGGCGCCCTCTTTCATCAGCGGCATGATTGCCGACACCACTGAAGTATGCTGCTTGTCCGGGGTCAGGTTGACCACCAGGTCGGCGGTCGGCAGCAACTCTTCATAGGTCCCGACGGTAAACCCATGATCGCTGGCGTTTTTCCACGACTGGCGCTTTTCGGTGATGGCGGTTTCACGAAGCGCATAAGACACATCAAGCCCTGAATCTCTAAGATTCAAGCCCTGGTTTAGTCCCTGGGCTCCACAACCGACAATGACTATTTTCTTGCCCCGCAGAGCTTCGACTCCATTGAATTCATCACTTTCCATGAAACGGCATTGGCCAAGCTCTTCTAACTGCAAACGCAACGGCAGTGAGTTGAAATAGTTTTCCGGCATAATCTATCTCCTTTTGATTGTGATCTTTTTTTATGGTGGTTGAAAATGATTACTCCACACCATATAGAGATAAAGTTTTGTTGCGTCAAGTGATTTGTTTGTGATATTGTGTTGCAAGTTCTGCAACAAACTCACATTCCACCTGTCTAAATGGATATTCGTGCCCTGAATTTGTTTCTGCACCTGGCTGATACACTGCATTTCGGCCGCACCAGCAGGGCATGCAATATTACCAGGTCTGGCTTGACAAGGACAATCCAGAGACTCGAACAGGAGCTGGGCGAGCAATTATTCTTCAGAAACAACCGCTCGGTGCGTCTGACCGAAACAGGGCGATTATTTCGACAGTACGCTTCGGACACGGTGCGGAGTTATCGCATTCTGCAAAACCGTATTGCCTCTGAAAACCGTCTTCGAGGCGAATTGTCAATCTATTGCTCGGTAACCGCAATTCTCTCGATCCTGCCGGAGATCATAGGTGAGTTCCGTCAACAATACCCGGATGTCCACCTCAAACTTTCCACCGGTGATGCGGCGATGGCTCTTGCCAGGCTTGAAAACGGCGAGGCAGATGTTACAATCGCCGCATTGCCCGAGCATTTGCCCTCCCATATCCGTTTTCTGAAACTGCTTCAGACTCCGCTCATTTTTATTGGTCCCCGCAGTCGGAAATCAGATGCACCGAGGGTCATCGACGAATTGCTGCAGAAAGAAGTGATTATGCCGGAGCGCGGACTGAGCCGGGTTCGCTGCGAACGCTGGTTTGCAGAGAAACAGATCAACCCCCAGATCTATTCTTACGTGGCCGGTAACGAGGCAATGATAGCCATGGTCGCCCTGGGCTGCGGAATCGGGGTGGTTCCCCGACTGGTTCTCGACAACTCTCCGCTCAAGAACCAAGTCGCCGTCTTCGACGTTACCCCCGAACTCGAACCGTTTGAGGTTGGCATCTGCACCACCAAAAGCGCGATAGCCAATCCGACCATAGAGCCTTTCTGGCATATTACCGAGTTAAAATCCATCCAGAATTTTGGAGAAACCCATGCACACCATTCTGATTACCAATGATGACGGCATTCACAGCCCCGGCCTGATTGCCCTGAAAGAATCTCTGGCCCCGCTTGGCAAGATCGTCATCGTTGCTCCCGACCGGGATAACTCGGCTATAGCACACGCCCTGACCATGAATCGCCCGTTGAAGCTGATCAAACTTGACGAGGATGTCTATACCCTGGACGGCACACCGACCGACTGCGTCTCAATTTCCCTGGGCAAAGTGCTTGAGCGTGCTCCCGACCTCCTGGTCTCGGGCATTAACAGCGGTCCCAATATTGGCGACGATATTACTTATTCCGGCACCGTGTCCGCCGCCATTGAAGGAACCATGTATGCAGTTCCTTCAATGGCAGTGTCAATGGCCGGTGATCAGCCTCTTGACTACAGCAAGGCGGACTCACTGATCAGAGAACTCGCCCAGCAAGTCATAATCCATGGACTACCCGCCAACACCCTGATGAATATAAACATTCCGGCTACCGACAAGCCGCGCGGCGTGAGAGTTACCAGGCAGGGCCGCAGAATCTGGAAGCAGGCGGTTCAGGAAGTAATGGACCCCAGAGGCAGAGTCCATTACTGGATCGGCGGCGGTACCCCATTGCTGGACAGCGGTAAAGACACCGATGTCTGGGCACTGGGCGAGAATTACGTATCGATTTCCCCGATCCACCTGGATCTCACCAACCATGAAGGGATAAGCTATTTCAAGGAAGATCTGGGCCTGGAAAAGCTGCTCTGATCTGCAACAAAGCCACGATACCCTGCTATCGCACAGACCGCAGAACCAGACTCCCAAAACGGAGCCCCCGCCCCTCAGTACTGGTGCATAATTTGAGGTATCGTGGTAGGTTAGCTTCATCCCAACTTTAAACTAAAGGAATCCCCATGCAGATCACCTCGCACGGCGCCGCCGGTTTTGTTACCGGTTCATGCCATCTCGTAGACACAGGATCCTCTCGATTGCTCGTAGATTGCGGTATGTACCAGGGGAGCAAATCACTGAACAGGCTCAATTACGAACCATTTGCCTTCGACCCTGAAAGCATCGACTTTGTTATCAATACCCATGCTCATATCGACCACTGCGGTTTACTGCCCAAACTTGTCAAGCACGGTTTCAACGGCACCATTTATGCGAGCCCCCCAACCGCCGATCTGCTGCCGATCATGCTCTCCGACTCCGCCTACATTCAGGAAAAGGATACCGAGCATGAGAACAGAAGAAGGCTCAGAAAGGGATTGGAACCGAGGCAGCCGCTTTACACCGAAGAGGATGTGGAAAAGACGGTGTCGCTGATCCAGGTGATCAACTACAACGATTCGATGCAGGCTGCTCCAGGGGTTACTTTCAGGCTTCGCGATGCAGGGCATGTGATCGGCTCGTCGATCGTAGAGCTGTTTGTTGAAAATAAAGAGGCGGATGAGACCAAGACCGTCTTTTCAGGAGATCTCGGCCAGTGGGACGTACCGATAATTGAGGACCCTACCTTCATCCTGAACAGCGATTACGTGTTCGTCGAGTCTACCTATGGCGACAGGGTGCACCAGAAGGTGCTACCCAGAAAAGAGGAGCTTTTAAGGCAGATCACCCGTACCTGTGGCAGGGGCGGCAAACTGCTGATTCCTTGCTTTGCGCTCGAAAGAACCCAGGAACTGCTCTATGTGCTCAGTGCCCTGAAAAATGAAGCGCCGGATTTTCCGCCGGTCAACATTTACCTGGACAGCCCCCTGGCAATCAAGATCACCGAAGTTTTCAAAAAGCACCCCGACATCTACGACGAGGAGGCGCGGGCCAGAACCGACCAACCCTTCGATTTCCCCGGGCTGGTCTGCACCCCGAGTGTCGAAGAGTCGCGGCAAGTCAATCAGCTGGACGGGCCTGCCATTGTCATTGCGGGAAGCGGCATGTGCAATGCAGGACGCATTCGCCATCACCTTAAACACGGCATCTGGGACCCGAGAAATACCGTTCTTTTTGTAGGTTACCAGGCCCCGGGCACCTTGGGCCGCATTCTACTGGACGGGGCTGAAGAGGTTAAAATGATGGGATCCGAGTTTGTTGTCAAAGCTGAAATCGCCAAAATCGGCTCATTCTCCGCCCATGCCGACAAAGATGAGCTGACCAACTGGCTCACCAACTTCAAGGAAAAGCCCAAAACAGTCTTTCTCATTCATGGCGAGCCCGACACCCTGGAGACCTTCAGCGCCAATCTCACCAGTCTGGGGTTCAACACCAAAATCGCCGAAAAGGATAAACCGCTTTTTAAAGAAGCAGACGGATGGAAATAACCCGGATGGTTCCACCGTCAAGCATCCGGGTTCATAAATATTGTTATCTAGTTTCAGACTCGAAACGTACTACTGGGAAAGCCACTGTTTCCCAATAATGTATTAGGGTTATTTGTGAATTCAAACTTATTTGTTTTCCATGAACGTCAGGTTAATTACTGGATCACCCATTGCCCCTGATCATTCCTGCAGGCGGTCGTTGAGGTTTTCTGGGGCTGACCATCGATAGTTGCCGTTACCTCCGCCTGTCTGCATACCTGGTTGGTCCGGCTGTTCTGGTATGCCGGCTGTGGCACCACCTGGTAGTTAGAGCCGGTGTCTGGATTCACCCAGGCTACAGGCTGTCCTGATGGACCTGTTTCGTAAGCTTGATTGAGCTGTGTTCTGTCATACTTGTCCATTTCGTTGCCGACTATATAACCGAGCATCGTGCCGACAGCCGTACCGATCAGGGTTGCCTCGGTGTTGCGGCCAATGGCCTGTCCGGCGATGGCCCCGCCCGCCGCCCCGACGGCAGCTCCCTGCTGACCTTTGGTCAAGTTGGTATTGGCGCATGATGCCAAACCCAGCATCAGAGCACCCAGTACCATAGTGGTGATTAATTTCATAATACCTCCCATTATCCTGAAGTTTCTCTAGGTAATAGATTTATCATATATAGTTACTTGTAATTAACTATCGATAGCTGTCAATCGCCATCCTGGCATGACATTACTACAGTGATATCATCTGTTCATGGTTCTTTTAATTCATCACTTTTGACCAACTATCTCCGCCTGCATCGACTCGATTACTTGAATCGGATCTTTGGCCCTGGTGATCGGTCGACCGACCACCACATGATCAGCGCCGCTTCGCACAGCCTCGCCAGCGGTCACCACCCGAATCTGGTCATCATCTGTTTTGACATTAGGTCCCGGTCTGATTCCGGGAGTCACGATCAGCAGCCGGGATCCCAGCTCAGTCCTCAACGCCTGCGCCTCAAGTCCCGAGGCAACCACCCCATCACATCCAAGCTCAAGGGCGCGCCTGGCCCGAAACATTACCAGCTCAGCAATGGTACCTGTCATACCCATCGACCGCATGTCCTCTTCGCCGAAACTGGTCAGTACCGTCACCGCCAACAATTTCAAATCGCCCCTAACTTCGATCGCGGCCCGGATAATTGGATCGTTGCCGTGGATGGTTGCCAGGCTGACCCCGCGGTCGTTGACCTGCTCCACGGCAAGTTTGACGGTCTCCGGGATATCGAAGAATTTCAGATCGAGCATCACCTTGTGGCCCCGGTCAAGAATCCAATCCACCGTGTTGAAGTAGTCGGCCATAAACAGCTGCAAACCTACCTTGAAAAAACCGATATGCGATTCACAAGCCTTGACCACAGCCTGGGCCTTTTCCCTCTGATCCACATCAAGAGCTACGATGATCCGATCTTTCAATTCAATTTCCTTTGTCATTGTTGGTCCTGGGTGATTTTCAGCGGGGTGCGTGGTGTCCATCAGTCGCCATGCGGTCGGCCTCTTCGCATAATGTGCCAAGCTCAGTATCTTTAACAGGTTCGGAGCCACTCAGCAATTGTACGATTTTTTACACCACCCCTTTCTGGTCAGGAGTAATCGTCCCTTCTCGCTCGAGTAGTTCCTTTCCCTGCTCCAGCATGTCCTCTGATAATACAACTAGAGAAATTTCCCCTTGGCGATCGTTGCAAAAAGACAAAAATGAATCGATAAACTCAGCGCATTGAATTGAGTGTTCCCCTGCCCCACTGGTGACGGCAAAACTCTGCCGGTCAGCAAGCGCCTTTTGCGACCTGTACAGTCAGCCATGGAAAATAAAAAATTTCCTGACGGCATAATTGATCATCACTGCCGAGACAATATTGGCCGCAAAAGCATAGGTGGTGAGCATGCCAAACTTCTTAATCAACAGGCCCATGAGCAGGGTCCCAATGAGCATACTCAGGCCCGACACGCAGTAAAACAGAAATATTTCGATGATGAACGGATGTTTACCCGCCTCAAAGACCCAAAGCACGTTGAGGATATAGGCCACCATGTTGGAAATCATAAAGGCCAAAACGTTGCAGATCATCGAATTTCTGGCCCGGTTGTGTTCTTCTATGGGACGCAGCTCAAGCCTTAAAAGCTTGACCAGATGATCTTCCTTCTGCAGGGCCGGAAAAAATTTCCAGGCAGCAAGATGGAACACCGCGATGTGAGTAACGGTGGCCAGGCCGCCGACCAGCCCGTACTTGATAAATTGTATGATATTTTCCAGAGTAAACATGTGTTATCCAACGAACCTTACGTAGCTTAGTTAGTTCAATAGCTACGTAAGGTAACGACTCAAAAGACGGCGGCTGCTCACTATTGCATGGTTGCGTGCAGCAGCTGGCTGCCGGCAAACAAAACAGACTGGCAGGCTGGACGCAAGCACTTTTTACCCTATTGTTCTCGGCATTTGTCGACCTGTACATCTTACCACAACCTTTGTCAGCTAATTAAATCTGGTCGGACCAATAATCGACCTTTTGTCACGACCGTGGAGAGGGGTGTACAAAATCCACCCTTAAAGCCTTTTCAAAAGCCACCCTACCTAAGTAAAATATGGTCCCACACCCCCTTTTGATCTTGCAATATTTCTGAGTGCTGTTAATCATTAATGGTGATACAAGCGCTCAACCGAAGTGATTCTGTCTGGCTTGACCAACAATCCAGATTTCTTATTTTTACAATAAATCTCAGGCCTTAGGAAAAATGGCGGCTCTGGAGTGAAATTTACTAATAATTATTTGTAGTTCAGTTCCAGAACAGCGCCGCTAATTTATCTTTACAAATTAAAAAGTTCTCATATACTCATTATGCGTTACAGAAACGGGTGCTTCAATCCGAATTCCATGGGAACATCAGAACCAGCCATCTGCAGAAGATATCAATTGAACGCGCACCCGGGGAGTCTACTATGGCAGTGAAGATTTTCATCAAACGCAAAGGGGTGGATCAGAACATCATTGAACTGACCGTCCTGCTGAAAAAGATGAGGGCGCTCACCCTCAATCAGCCAGGCTACATATTTGGAGAAACCTTGAGGAGAATTGATCAGCCGGACGAATGCATGGTGATATCAACCTGGCGGTCGCTGGCTGACTGGAATAATTGGTTCGAGCACGAAGAAAGAAAGTCGATTCAGCGTGAGATCGACCTGCTGCTTGGCATCGAGACTCACTACGAAGTGTACGAAGAATAAGAACTAACCCTAAAAATCAGGAATCACTAATGATTGTTGAAGGTTTGAAATTGATGGTTGTCGGCATGACGACCGTAGTGCTGTTTCTGACGTTTATGATTCTTCTTATCCAGGCTGCGGCCAAGCTTACCAAAGATGTAACCGCCAGGGAACTGCAAGCCATCGAAGATGAAAAAGAGCGGCTCAGGCAGCAGCGGGAGAAGGAGAAACTGGCTTCTGAAGAAAGTAACGATGACATCGTTGTGATTACCGCCGCAATCGCCGCTTTCGAAGCGGAGCGAACTGCAGCGTAAGTATCAGTGGATAAAACCAAGGCTTTAACAAGGTCTTTCTGACCCAATCTAACGCAAGGAGAAGCAGTTGTGGGTAAAAAAGTAATCAAATTCATGGATACGTCGTTTCGGGACGGTTTTCAGTCAGTATTTGGTGCCCGGGTTTTCACCGATGATTTTCTTCCGGCTCTGGAGGCCAGTGTTGAGGCAGGTCTCACCCACTTTGAAGCCGGCGGCGGGGCACGCTTCCAGAGTCTGTTTTTCTATTGCGGTGAATCCGCCTTCGATATGATGGATCGCTTCAGAGCGGTCACCGGGCCTGACGCCAACCTGCAAACCCTGGCTCGAGGGATCAACGTGGTGGCACTCAGCCAGCAGCCGAGGGACATCATCGATTTACACGCCAAGATGTTCAAAAAGCACGGCATCACGACCATCCGAAATTTCGATGCCTTGAACGACAACAGAAATCTCGAGTATTCAGGCGAGCGCATCGCCCATCACGGACTACATCACCAGATCGTGGTGACGGTGATGGATCTGCCGCCGGGATGCGAGGGCTCACATACATCGGAGTTTTATCTCGACCGGCTCAAGGGCATCTTAGATTCAGACATTCCTTATCATTCGATCTGTTTTAAAGATGCAACCGGGACCGCCAATCCAAAGAAAATCTATGACACCCTCGCAGGAGCCCGCAAAATGGTATCCGAAGATACTGTCTTGTGGTTCCACACCCATGATACCGCCGGAATCGGTATCTCCCAGAATCTGGCTGCCATCGAGGGTGGGGCAGATGGTATCGACTTGGCCAAGAGCCCGGTCAGCGGCGGAACCTGTCAACCTGATATCCTGTCCATGATGCATGTGCTGAAGGGCACCGATTTCACCCTCGACCTCGATTATGAGAAGGTGCTCACCGCCGAAGAAGCCTTCGAAGAGGCCATGAGCGACTATTTTTTCCCGCCGGAAGCCAAGATGGTCTCACCGACCATTACTCTGTCGCCCATGCCTGGCGGCGCACTGACCGCCAACACCATGATGATGCGGGACACCAACACCCTGCAATATTACCCGGCTGTTATCAAAGAGATGGCTGAAGTTGTTCGTCTCGGCGGCTTCGGCTCCTCGGTAACCCCGGTTTCCCAGTTCTACTTCCAGCAGGCTTATCTGAACGTCACCCAGGGCAAATGGAAGGTGATCAACCCCAACTACGGAAACATGGTGCTCGGCTACTTCGGACGCACCCCGGTACCGCCGGATCCGGAAATAGTCAAACTGGCCTCCGAGCAGCTGGACAAACCGGTCTTCACCGATGATCCGCTCGACATCCTCGAACCGGGAGTTCCAAAGGCGACCAAAATCCTTGAGGAGAACGACCTTGAGGTCAGCGACGAGAATATTTTCATCATCGCCAGTTGTGAACAGAAAGGTCTCGACTATCTGCTCGGCAACGCCAAGACCAACATCAGGAAGAAATCCGACGTCGAGAAAGAAGCACCGGCCAAGGCTACACCCGCAGCACCAGCGGCTGCACCGGCACCGACTGGCCCACGCTCTTACTCGATTACCGTAAACAACCGCATTTACGACGTCACGGTGGCCGAAGGCAGCGGAGCAGTTCAGGCAGCCCCGGCAGCCGCGCCGGCCGCACCTGCGGCTGCTCCGGCGGCTGAAGCACCGGTCACGGGCGGCACCGAGATTGAGGCCCCAACCCCAGGAAATGTTGTCAAGATCATGGTCAAGGTTGGAGACACCATCACCAAGGATCAGCCGCTGCTGGTACTCGAAGCCATGAAGATGGAGTCCGAGGTGAAATCACCGAGTGACGGCAAGATCCTGTCGGTCAATGTTTCAACCGGAGATACGGTTCAGGCCTCCGATGTACTCTTTACCATCGGTTAAATTCGCAGGTTTCTGCTTCAGTCTCTGTCGCCGCTCCTCCCGGCGGCGACAGATTTCGTCTCAATGATGGAATTAATATGAAAACGAAGACAATTCTGTTCCTGCTCATGGGACTCTGCCTATGCTTGGCAGCCTTCGTCCAGGCATCCGGGGACATGGTCTCGATCGTCTCCCCCGCCGATGGTAAAATAGTCCGCCTCGATGTCGACCCTGGTGACAAGGTTTTCAGTGGTGATACATTGGCGATAGTGAAATCCGATGAAGGCATGACGATCATCCTTAAGGCTGGTGTCTCAGGCACCGTCTCAGCCATCGATGTGGTCTCCTATGGCAAGGTAAAAGAAGATCAGCAAATCGGCACCATCACTACCGCAACCGTGATCGCAGAACAACCTGCCGCAGCCGAGGCCCAGGAATTGCCCAGTATCGGAGCCTTGATTGGCAACCTGTTCAGAACCACTGGACTCTATGGTTTCATCGACGGCCAGATCAGCAAGGACTGGACCGTTGGTGTTGGTCGGATTTTGATGATCTGTGTCGGTTTGACCTTGCTCTATCTCGGTATTTTCAAGCAATTTGAACCGCTACTGCTGATCCCGATCGGCTACGGCGCCATTCTCTCCAACATTCCGCTTGCCGGCATTGCCGATCCCGGCGGAATCCTATACTACGTCTATGAAGTGGGAATTATCACCGGAATCTTTCCACTGCTGATTTTCATGGGGGTCGGAGCCCTCACCGATTTTGGCCCGATGATCGCCAACCCGAAGACCATCCTTCTCGGCGGCGCAGCGCAGATTGGCATTTTCATAACCCTGCTGGGCGCCTTGTTTCTCACCGATCTGGTGCCGGGCATCAATTTCTCCCTGCGCGATGCCGCTTCGATCGGCATCATTGGCGGCGCCGACGGACCAACGGCCATCTTTCTATCCAGCCAGCTGTCGCCGCGACTGCTCGGCTCCATTGCCATTGCCGCATACTCCTACATGGCACTGGTACCGATCATCCAGCCGCCGATCATGAAGTGGCTGACTTCCGAGGAAGAGCGCAAGATAAAGATGGTGCAGCTCCGCCATGTCTCGAAGCTTGAGAAAATGATCCTGCCCCTCCTGGTACTTGGAATCTGTATGTTTCTGCTGCCCACCGCAGCGCCGCTCATCGGTATGTTCATGCTGGGCAATCTGGCCAAGGAATGCGGCGTCATCGACCGCCTCAGCGACAACATCAAGGGAGCATTGATGTATACCGTTACCATCTTTCTGGGCCTTGGCGTGGGCAGCAAGTTGTCCGCCGACAAGTTTCTCAACCTGGAGACGCTCGGCATCCTGTCCCTGGGTATGGTCGCTTTCGGCATTGGCACCGCTGGCGGCGTCCTGATGGCCAAGGCCATGAACCGGATGTCCAAGACACCGGTCAACCCGCTCATCGGAGCCGCCGGGGTTTCTGCCGTGCCCATGGCCGCCCGGGTGGTCAATAAAGTGGGCCTGGAGGCCAACCCGCAGAATCACCTCATCATGCATGCCATGGGGGCAAACGTCTCCGGAGTTATCGGCTCGGCCGTGGCAGCCGGTGTTCTGCTGGCGTTGTTATAGATCAGTCCAGTTCTGATAAAAAGCCCGGGGACAGCAAGCCCCGGGCTTTTTTATTGGAGGTGCATAACAATGATACAGGTTACCGAAGAGGCCTTAACCAAACTCGAAGAGCTGCTTAGCAGCCAGGGTAGTGAACACTCGGCTATCCGGGTCGCTGTCATGGGAGGCGGCAGCAAGGGTCCGGGACTGGGCCTGATAGTGGATGAGGCCGGACCTGAGGATGTGGGTTATGATGTCGAAGGAGTAGCCCTGGTAATCGATCGCGGGCTGCTGGAATATTGTCGTTCGGTGACCATCGATTTCACCATCGGGGAAGAGGGAAAATGCGGCGGTGCCAGCGGCAGCGGTTTTCTTATAGAGACTGAAAATCCGGTGAATTTCTAAACTCGGCAACCTGAATCCAGCCCTTCCCTGGAGGCTCCTCGCCATCCTCGCCTGACTGGCCGCCTTGAATTCTTGTCGCTGAGTTTATCTTCCTAATCGACCACACGGATCACTGGCCCGTATTGTACTGAGCGGGTATAGGTCACCGCCGGTTTGCCAAAACTCATGGTAAACGCGATCAGGTTGTCATCGGAAATCTGCAGGGGAATTTTCAGGTCCGGAAGCAGTGTGAGAGCCATTTTCACCAGCCCATTCCAGAGGGTTCCCAGTCCAATACTCTGGGCTGCTATTTCAAAGTGACTCAGAGCAATGATGCCGTCTGCTTCTGGAGAGGGACTGTCAATGGGTGCCGTGGCCGCCACCAGGTGGGGGGCCCAGCGAAAAAGCAGATCAACATCATACATGTTCCAGCCGTTGACGATATCCACAAAAGATTCATAGCCTGACGGCAGTTTACCGGTTTTCACGAGATCAGAAAGCCCCTCGTAAGTCTGCTGACGAAATCGGTCCATTACCTCCCCCCGGTTGATCACCGAAAAAGACAGGCGCCGATCATTTCTCCCTGAGGGGGCGTGAAATGCCGTTTGCAGAAGATTGTCAATAACGGTGGCATCGACATCCTCGTCACGGTAGCGCCTCACTGACCTTCTTCCTCTGAGCAGGCGATCGATCTGCAGATACGAAGCAATCTCGGTGGTATCGAGCCGATATGAATCTTCAGCCCGAAGCCCCAGTACCGACACAGCCCCTTCCGGGCAGACGGCCAGGCAGTGCTGGCAGCCGATGCAGTCGCCGTTGCGCCCATCGGCAACAAACGGAATTGAATCGCCAATTACCAGGATGTTGACCGGGCATTCATTGACGCATTCGCCGCAGCGGATGCACTTCTTCTGATCGACTTCAAACTGAGTATCTTTGATCTGGCCCATGAAAATTTCTGCCGTTTACGAAGAAGATGTTGTTCCTGCTATGATGTCGCGGTCGAAATAGTTGACAGCCATACCGCCGTCCACCACCACGGTCTGGCAATTGATACCCGAAGACCGGTCCGACAGCAGAAAGACCGCGGTGTCAGCCGCCTCGCTTGTGGTCAGCGCCCTTTTGCGCAGCATCGCTTGCTCGGCATAAAGATAGCTGTCCACATACCCGGGTATCCCGGCTGAGGCAGAAGTCTTCAGCAATGAGGGCGCTACCGCATTGAAGCGAATTTCAGAGAATTCTGAAAAACTTTTGGCCAGAAAACAGAGAGATGAGTCGAGCGCCGCCTTTACCGGCGCCATATATCCGTAGTTGGTTGCCGCCATACGGGTGGTAGAGATGGAAATCGTCACCACTGATGCGGTAACACTCAACAGTTCCTTGAAATTATTAGCAATCGAAATGAGCGAAAAGCAGGAGATATTGACCGCCTGCAGAAAATCATCTCTGCCGGTTTCATGAAACGGCTTCATGCCACCACTGTAGTTGGCAAAGGCTATCGAATGAACGATACCGGCCAGGGAGTCCACCTGATGTTCTTTCATCCACTGGCCAATTTCCTCTTTGACCCTGACGATTTGCTCCTCCTCTTCAACGTCACAGATAAATACGGGACTCTGCGGAAACAGTTTATTTGCTGTTTCCTGCCGCTGCCTGGAGCGCACCACGAAAATCACCTTGCCGCCCTGTTCAAGCAGAGTCGAACCGATAGCAGCGGCTACAGATTTCTTGTTGGCCAGGCCGAATATGACAAAATATCTGGCGGAAATATTCAGGTAATCCATAATTTAAATGGGTGCGTAAGAGCGAATCTTGATAGCCTTAAAGAAGCAGCAGTTTACAACACTGCCCCGGGTGGCACAAGAGCCAACCGGCAGCCTCCTGCACGTGACTTAGCACAAAGCTGTATCTCCCTTTTTACCTTTCGTAGACAATCGATCTATTGTAGGTTCCACTCTCAAACCATCTGGGTCTCCCCTATCCAGGTCTATGAATGCTGCATCCTCAGGCCGGGTATTCAGCCGCGGCTGACAACCAAGCGCAGTCAGTAGGGGAAAACACCGTTCACTGATGGACACTGGTTTAACTTGGTAAGCGTATGAAACAACAGATTCTGGAAATAATTTTCGACCGTTTTGACCAATGGTCGACCCGCTTTAGCTTCGCCTGCAATAAAGGCTGTGGTGTCTGCTGCACGACCGATGTATTTATCACCGCACCGGAAGGGGACCTGATCCTCGACCATATCGTCTCAACCCACACGACTCAGTGGCTCAAAGAGAAACTGGACTTTCCTCTCCATCGCCGGCCTTTGTTTCAGACAACCAACGGCTATGCCAAGGATTGCCTGGAAGGCAGAGATTCGCAATATGAAGACATACGTCGGGGCGGTATCTGCCCGTTTCTTGAGGATGAATGCTGCTCAATCTACCCAGCCAGGCCTTTTTCCTGTCGTTGTTTCGCCTCAACCGCGTGCTGCCGCAATGGAGGAAGTGCCCTGCTGCCGCCTGAATATCTCTCAGCGGCAACCGCAGTCTCGCAAATCATCGAACATGTGGGGCAATTCGGCCTGTGGGGCACCCTGATCGATGTCCTCACCCAACAGGCTGTGGCGGCGGAATTTTGCTCCGGCAGCCGGTTTGACGACAATTTTGCGGTGGCACGGGAAAACTGCTTGATGGCAAAACCGTTGGCTGGCTTCCTGATTGAAGATGAGCATTATGAGAAAGTTACCGGCTTAGTCGAGGATATCCTCAGTGCTCGGCTCAGTGGCCGCTCCATTGAGGATATCCTCAACAATCGCTAACCAGTCGTTCCTTCCGGCTCTTACTTGAAGAGCTCAAGATACTCTTCA
Source organism: Desulfofustis sp. (assembly GCA_013042475.1). Classification (GTDB taxonomy): domain Bacteria; phylum Desulfobacterota; class Desulfobulbia; order Desulfobulbales; family Desulfocapsaceae; genus JABDQA01. Next base: position 6,559 of record JABDQA010000218.1, on the reverse strand, counting down.
TAGCCTTCCTCTTCGAGATCATTGAGGCCAACGAAGCGCAGTGAAGCTGAATTAATGCAGTAGCGCAGGTTGGTGGGCGGGGGACCATCCTCGAAGACGTGTCCGAGATGGGAATCCCCATTCTTGCTGCGGACCTCAATGCGTACCATAAACAGTGAGCGGTCCTCGTGTTCGACGATATTTTCCGGTTCCAGCGGCCTGGTAAAACTCGGCCAGCCGGTACCAGATTCGAATTTGTCGAGCGAGCTGAAGAGCGGTTCGCCGGATACTATATCAACGTAAATTCCCGCTTCCTTGTTGTTCCAGAAATCATTGTTGAAAGGTGGTTCAGTCCCATCCTTCTGGGTTACCTTGTACTGCATCGGTGTCAGTCGCTGCCGTAATTGCTCATCACTTGGCTTGGTGAAAGCGTTGCCGTTTTTGTTGTCCATTTCTTTTCCCCAGACTCGCTCAATAAAAGGCTGTCGTCCCGAGCCTTTCTTGTACATGTTATAGTGCAGGACATTCTTGAGGTAGTAATCCTGATGATACTCCTCGGCGACATAGAAAGGTTCAGCCGGCACAATCGTAGTGACCACCGGACGATCGAACATTTCTGATTCATCGAGCTCTTTCTTGGACATCTCGGCAATCTGCCGCTGCTCTTCCGTGCTGTAAAAGATAGCCGTTCTGTAATGACTGCCGCGGTCGGCGAACTGACCCCCGTCATCGGTCGGATCGATCTGCCGCCAGAAAGTTTCGACCAAATCTTTATAGGATACCTTGGTCGGGTCGTAGATTACCCGGACCGCCTCGTAATGGTCGGTCCTGCCGGACGAGACCTTTTGGTAGTCCGCGTCTTCTTCGGTGCCTCCAGTGTAACCGGCGACTACTTCAACCACACCTTCAAGCTGTTCGAAAGGCGGCTCCATGCACCAGAAACACCCCCCGCCAAAAATTGCGGTTTGTTGCTTAGCCATTGCTGCGGAAGAAAACAACGCCAGCCCTATGGCCAGCACACTTGACATCAATATATAATTCATCGTCAAACCTCTTGGGAATAGTTCTCGTTTAGATCTAAAGTATGCACCGTTGCAGGTTGTTACAAGTAGTTCAAAATTTGACGCTAAGATGGTCTGATGGGCGGTTGCCTCAGGTGGAAATAAGGTGTATAAAAGACCCGACAACAACTTTCCTCGAGGGGCCCCCATATGCAGAAACCAGCGAACAACACCAAGCGGACAAAATTTATCTTCGTCACCGGCGGAGTGCTTTCCTCGTTGGGCAAGGGCCTTGCCTCGGCATCGATAGGGGCACTGCTGGAAAGTCGGGGGCTCAGCGTAACCTTTCAGAAACTCGACCCCTACATCAACGTAGATCCGGGCACCATGAACCCATTTCAGCACGGTGAAGTGTACGTGACCGATGACGGCGCCGAGACCGACCTGGACATGGGGCACTACGAGCGCTACACTGATGCGGTGATGGCCCAGGTCAACAACTACACCTCGGGGAGAATTTACTATTCGGTCATAACAAAGGAACGCAGGGGTGAATACCTGGGCGGCACAGTCCAGGTGATCCCCCATATTACCGATGAAATAAAAGCTGCCGTGCTGCAGCTCGACGGTAGCGTCGATATTGCCATTATCGAGATCGGCGGTACCATCGGCGATATCGAGGGGTTGCCCTTCGTCGAGGCTATCCGACAGCTGCGTGGGGACCTGGGCAAGGAATATTCGCTCTTCATCCATCTTACCCTGGTTCCCTATATCAAGGCCGCTGGTGAGGTGAAGACCAAACCCACCCAACACTCAGTCAAGGAGCTGCGAGCCGACGGCATCCAGCCCGACATCCTGGTCTGCCGAACAGAAGTGCCGCTGACCCGGGATCTCAAGGCAAAGATCGCCCTGTTTTGCAACGTCCCGGTGGATGCAGTCATCACTGCCATTGACGTGGACACCATTTACGAGGTGCCGCTCCATTTCCACGAGGAAGGTCTCGATACCAAGATTCTTGAACTTCTCAATGTCTGGACCGGAAAACCCAACATCGAACCCTGGGAAAAACTGGTTCACAACCTGAAAAATCCCAAGCACACGGTCACCATTGCCATCACCGGTAAATATGTGGATTTGACAGAATCCTACAAAAGTCTCCACGAGGCCCTCATCCATGGCGGTATTGTCAATGAGGCCAGGGTTCAGCTCAGGTACCTCAGCGCCGAGGAACTCGAGGAAAATGACCCGGCTGAACTGCTCGAGGGATGCGACGGCATCCTCGTGCCCGGCGGCTTCGGCAAGCGCGGTGCAGAGGGTAAAATCAAGGCGATCAAATACGCCAGGGAAAATAAAATCCCCTACTTCGGGATCTGTCTTGGCATGCAGCTCGCCGTGGTCGAGTACAGTCGATCAGTGCTGGGAATCGAAACCGCCCATAGTTCAGAGTTGGATCCTTTGACCCCGGACCCGGTCATTTATCTGTGCAAGGAATGGTTTGACTATCGCAATAATGTGGTGCAGGTGCGCGACGAGAATTCCGAAATGGGCGGCACCCTGCGCCTCGGTGCCTACCCCTGCGTACTGAAGCCCGGGACCTTGGCGGCAGACGCGTACCGTGTTGATGAGATTTCCGAACGCCATCGCCATCGCTACGAGTATAACAACGATTATCGCCAACGCCTCGAAGAGGGTGGGCTGAAGGTGTCGGGGACCTCGCCGGACAACAACCTGGTCGAAATAGTCGAGATCGAGGATCATCCCTGGTTCCTGGGCTGCCAGTTTCACCCGGAATTCAAGTCAAAGCCGATGAGACCACATCCCCTGTTCCGGGATTTCATCAAGGCTTCACTCATCTACAGCACTAAAAATTAATGAAGGTTACCCCCGTATCGGTAAGCTGCCCCGACAGTTCGACCATTGAAGTTGGTTCCGGCTGCCCTCTGCTGCTCATTGCCGGGCCCTGCGTTCTGGAATCGGAGGAACTCGGGTTGGAGGTGGCCGCCGCCATGCGACAAATCTGCGAGCGGCTTGGCATCTCTTACGTCTTCAAGGCCTCGTTCGACAAAGCCAATCGAACCTCGATTAGCTCCTACAGGGGTCCGGGACTCGAACAGGGTCTAGCCTCCCTGGCACGGATTCGACAGGAAGTAGGAGTGCCGGTGATTTCCGACATTCACGAACCGGCTCAGGCCCATGCAGCGGCCGAGGTTCTCGATATCATCCAGATTCCTGCCTTCCTGTGTCGGCAGACCGATCTGTTGACCGCCGCTTCGGCAACCGGCAAACCGATCAACCTGAAGAAAGGACAGTTTGTCTCCCCCTGGGAAATGAAAAACGGGGTCGATAAAATACGTACCGGCGGCACCAGCCAGGTCATGCTGGTCGAGCGCGGTGCCAGCTTCGGCTATAATAATTTAGTTGTCGACATGCGTTCGCTGCCGGTGATGCGCGGCTTTGACTGTCCGGTGATCTACGACGCCACCCATTCTGTTCAGCTCCCCGGTGGGGCGGGCGATTCGTCGGGCGGTCAGCGTGAGTTCATCGCACCACTTTCCCGGGCTGCGGTCGGAGCCGGAGTTGACGGGATATTCATGGAAGTACATCCGAATCCCGAACAGGCTCTGTGCGACGGGCCCAATTCGATTGCTCTGAGTGAAGTGGCAGTTCTGCTCGGGCAGGTTGTCGCCATCCACAACTCCCTCTGCTGATTAACGACCAGTTATGACCGATGACGTCACCCACTGCGCCAGCGATGGATCACACCCCTCTGACTGCGACATCCTCGAAGGCTATCGAAGCCGTGCCAGAGAAAAAAAACGTCCGCCCGCGGAAGAGGAGCGTGTGTTGCTGGCCAAGGCCGGGCCAATTCGTCTGCTGCTCCTCGATGTGGACGGCGTGCTGACCGACGGCAGGCTCTATTACTCTGAGGAAGGGGTCGAATCGAAAACGTTCAACACCAAGGATGGTCTCGGCATCAGGCTCGTGCAGCGGGCCGAGGTTATGACCGGCATAATTACGGCCCGGCAGTCGCGCCTGGTCGCCAGACGTGCCGAAGAACTGGAAATGGATGTAATCAGGCAGGGGGCCCGCAACAAGCTCGAGGAATTTAAATCAATTTTAGGCGAAACCGGTTTCAAACCCTATCAAGTCTGTTACATGGGCGACGATCTCATCGATCTCAGCCTGCTGACCCGGGTCGGGCTGGCAGCTTGTCCCGCCGATGCGGTCGAAGGTGTCAAGGAGGTATGCCACTTCATCAGCAGCCATCCGGGCGGTGGCGGTGCGGTCAGGGAGACCTGCGATCTTATCGTTCAGGCCAAGGGCCTGTATGAGAAACTGGTGCAGCAATTCTTATGATTAGGCTCAATCGCCGCAACCTGGTCTGGCTGATACCAGTCTTGATGATCGTCACCTTTCCGGTCTGGCAGCTGCCGATCTCTTCGTTTCTCACCCCCCGCGGAATAGAAGAAAGCGATGTCGCTACGGGTACTGAAAAGGAGCATGACTTTGTCATGCAGAAAGTGCTTATCACCCAGAATCAGGCAGGCGAGAAAACAGCGGAAATACGAGCCAGACAAGCCTACACCAGCGACAAACCCGACGAATTCGTGCTGGTGGACGTCGATTCAGATCTCTATGACGATCAGGGCGACATGGTCAACATCAAAGCGGACTCAGGGATCTACAACACTCAAACGAAACATTTGATTTTAAACAAGAACGTGGTTGTCAGCCGGGACTCCCAAAAGCAGCAGCTGTTCACCGACCTGCTCCACTATTACGACGACAAACGGATCATCGACTCCCCCGTTCCTACCCGCATGGTCGCCGAAGGCGCCGAGATTAAGGGCTCCAACCTCAGGTACGATATTGTCACCGGACAGTATTTGGTAGGTGGCCGGGTACACACAATTTTGCAGCCAGAATAACTGGCTCAGACAAGCTTCTCGCAGCCTAGAACCTGGCAGGCAGCGTCGCTGACGTGCCAACGCACGTTTACATTGTAGAGCCGCATGCCGTACCTATCTTTTTTCACTCTCTGCGATGCAGGTCGGGGATCTTCTCTGAGGATCTCGCTGATGAGCTGTTGCAGGGGAACTCCTGTCTCCGCCTCGTATTCGGCGCAGAACTGTGACGCTATCGGTAAAAAATCCACCTCGAGGGCGCCAAACTCCTGCACCGCCCAGCCCTCTGTCGCCACCTCGATGCTGTCGCTTGACGGAAGATAGGGTTTTATGTCGAGCACCGGTGTACCATCCAGAATATCCACGCCGGCGATCACCAGTTCCACTCCGTCGGAAAAGTCGATGTCCCTGAGTTTGACCACGCTGAGCCCCATGAAGTTAGGCCGATGCGGGCTTCTGGTGGCCCACACGCCAATACGTTCAATGCCTCCGAGACGCGGTGGGCGCACCGTTGTTTTCCAGCCTTCAGCCTTGACCCGGTGAAAGAGAAAATGGAGCCAGATATGGCTGAAACCTTCCAGCCCCCTCACCATCTCCCGGCGATTGAAGGGTTCGATCATTCTCAGCCGAGCCTCCGCCGAAGGAACCAGTCCGCTCTGTCGGGGTGCACCGAATTTTTCTGTAAAACAGGAGTTCACATACCCTATGATTTCTATATCAACGCTGTCTATCATCGTTAATTCCTGTTATAGCACTCGGGACTCTAAACGGGCCGGTTGCTCTGGTCCCAAAAGTATTGACGGAGAAATAACACCACGCTAACCTAGCCGGGCAATCAAGAAACTGTCGGTTGCAGACATCATGTTGTAGCGGGAGCAATACTATGTCATAAAGGCTGATCGCCTACTAATTTTAATCCTGCCGTGCTGTTTTTATAAATAATCGGAGACCAGTACGAAACAGTTTCATCAACTACAGAATGAAAAAAAGATCATGCTAAAGCGTTTCACCATCTCCCTGGATGAAAAACTGCTCGAACAGTTCGACACTGCCATCAAGCAGCGAAAATATGTTAATCGTTCCGAGGCGATCAGGGATCTGATCCGCTCCGCCTTCGTCGAGGAGGAATGGCAAGCCGACAAAGACGTGGTCGGAGTTATATCAATGGTTTACGACCATCATCAATCCAAGCTTCAGGAAAAGGTGACCGAGATTCAACATGAGTATCATAACCAGATTGTCTCGGCTACCCATATCCACATGGATCATCACAATTGCCTCGAAGTGGTGATCGTCAAGGGCAAGGCCGGATCGATCAACGAGCTCGCCGACAGGCTCCGCTCTCTGCGGGGTGTGCGCAACTGCAAGATGGCGATGAGCACCACCGGCAAGGATCTGCATTGAGCTATCCCGGTTCAAGACATCACAGAGAATCACCTACTTCCGCCTCTCCCCACTCCCCCTTCAAACAATGAATCTCCAACTGGCCTGCTTCGTATCACCCCACGGTTTCGGTCACGCCACCAGGACCATCGCCCTGCTTCAGGCATTGCAGAAGCGTATTCCCGGATTCAAAGCCACCATTTTTACCACCGTCCCGCTGTCGCTGTTTCAAAGTTCGGGGATCGATTATTCCTACCATCCGATGATCACCGATGTCGGTGTAGTCCAGCG
>JABDQA010000213.1 GCA_013042475.1 Desulfofustis sp. | reverse complement strand
GACTAAGATGGACGATTGTGTTTTTAAACTGGAGCCATTTAAATCAAGGCAAAAACAAGATTAATCCACTGCTGTAATTTTTATTTCTGCTCTGTAATGGGGCTGCAAATGAACTAAATTCCGATTTTAACATGTGAAGACTGACTAGTACTGTTACGATTTCGAAACATAAGGCTGGGCGTCTCTTCCATTCTCCTATATATTGCGGGACTACGACGGTGGACTGATATTTGCAGCTTTGTACCCAAACGGTTCATCGTACCTGTGAGGATTAGATATGAAGAGCATCAAAATACTAGAGAAGTGTCTGTTTGTATCAGTGCTGTTTATAGCCGGCACTGCAGCGGCACAGACATCAATTCAGGTCGGGGTGGCCAGTATGATCACTCCGGTCAGCGCAGTTAAATATTATCAGCAGGTGGTGGAATATCTGGGCAACAAGCTGGGGCTACCTTCGGAAATGGTTCACCGAACCACCTACGACGAGATAGATGTAATGCTGGAGGAGAAGAAACTCGATCTGGCGTTTATCTGCTCATCCCCCTATGTCCTGGATAATCAGAAGTTCGGCGTAGAATTGCTGGTAGCGCCTCAGGTCAAGGGAAGCGTAGATTATCACTCAAACATTATCGTGCACAAGGACAGCACTATCAGCACATTGGAGGAACTAAGGGGCTATACCTTTGTGTTCGCCGATCCAAAGTCCAATAGCGGCAAACTATACCCAACGTACCTTCTGGCAAAGCGTAACGAGTCACCGGAGAGCTTTTTCGATTCCTTCCAATACAGCTACAGCCACAATAAATCAGTCGAGATTGTAGCAAAAAAACGCGCCGATGGGGCGGCTGTTGATTCAATCGTCTATGATTTCATGGTTGATAGCGGGTCGCCATATACCAGGCAGACCCGAATAATTCACCGCTCGCCTTCCTTCGGCATTCCGCCTGTAGTTGTGCACCCTGACATTTCTCCCGATTTAAAACGGTCTCTTCTCTCGGTCTTTCTTGATATGCATAAGGACCCCGAGGGAAAAGCAATTCTTGACGCCATGAGGATAGAACGATTTGTTGAAGTTCCCGACAGCAACTACGATGGTATCAGGGCGATGCGCGCCTTTATCGAAAACAACATCTCTGAGCTCGAGACAGCAGTCTCAGGAGAAGAAAACAATGGCGATGGAAAAAAGGAAACCGTTCGTTTTGGCGTCCTGCCTAGAGACAATCCGATAATAGCTTATGAACGCTATCAGCCGTTGATCGATTATCTCTCCAGAGCAGCCGGTGTGCAGGTCGAACTTCATCTGGAGAAGAGTTACCCGGACGTGGTAAACAAGCTGGGCGAGGGGAAGATGTCCTTTGCGCTGCTTGGCCCCCTTACCTATCTCGATGCATACAAGCGCTTTGATGCGCCCCCCATCGCAAAAAGTAAAACAGATCGGGGAGAAGTTTTTTATCGTAGTGTTATTGTGACTGATCTTGATGGGTCGATCAAGGAGGTGTCCCAGCTGGTTGACAAGAAGTTTGCCTTTGCGGCGCTCTGGTCCACTTCAGGAAACCTCATTCCCAGATATATGCTGGCCTGGGCGGGGATTCATCTGGATAACTTGGATTTCTACCGTCATTACAATTATCACGACACGGTTGCCAAAAAAGTCATCAGCAAGGAGTTTGATGCTGGGGCCGTCCGACTTTCCACAGCGAAGCGTTACGAACCGTATGGCCTGCACATCATCGCTACCTCAGAACCAATCCCCACCGGACCGGTAGTGGTATCTCCTCACACCCCCTATCCAGTCGTCCAGAAGATACAGAAGGCTTTGCTGCAAATGGCAGAGGACAAAGCGGGAAGAGAAGTTCTTGCCAAACTCGACCCAGACCTTCAGGGAGGCTTTGTCGCCGCATCAGATGCCGATTATGCCGACATCAGGCAGATGATAAACGCGGTTCCCACTGGATGCGGTAAAGGGTGTCATCCACAAGTCGCTTTCTGAGTGGAAAACCATGGGTACATCGCTGCAGAAGAAATTCATTCTTGTGGCTTTTCTGGCAATATTCGCCATTACCGCCGCCATTAGTCTGCTTACGGCCGTCAAAACACGTTCAGCTCTCTACAAGGCCTCGGAGCAACAGGGAAGAATGCTCGCCGAGACGGTCAGTGCTCTCATCATCAACGAGCTGATTTATGAAAAACTTGGACTGGTCGAAGAAGGCGGTCTGATCGATAACTATATGCGGGACCTGGAACAGCATAATGAACTCAATATTAATTCCGTTGCGGTACTGGACGATTCATACCGGGTTATATCGCATAGTGATTTCCGTGAATACGGTAAAAATTACGACAATCAATTTTTAAGATCTGCCCTGAATTCCGGCACATTGCAAGTCCGTTCACTACCCGCAAACGCTATTCGTGTTGATGCACTGGAGTTTGCCGCCCCTCTCTCGATTGAAGGGAAAAATTGGGGTGTTTTGCTTTTTACCCTCTCCATGAGTCATGTCCAGGAGGAGATCATAGAGATGATTGTTCAGATTGTCCTGAACTCGATCCTGGTCCTAGCCGTCCTGTATATTCTTATTTACCTGCTCAGCCGTCGGTTCATAAAACCAATCATCGATCTTTCCCAGGCCATGGAGGAAGTTGAAGTTGAGATGAGCGAGAAAACGGTTCCTGTTAAGGGAAATGATGAACTGGCCACTCTCACTCGTAGTTTTAATGAAATGGTGCAGCGAATTAGAAACGCCAACGAAGAGATGAAGTTGGCCAATGAAAAACTTTTGCAATCAGAGAAGCTCGCGACCCTCGGAGTTCTCTCCTCGAGCGTTGCCCACCGCATAAATAATCCATTGGGGGGACTGTTCAATTGTGTGGGGCTGATGCGTAAAAAAGGAGAAGAGGAGGAATTCAGAAAAAATTACCTCGATTTGATTGAAGAAGGGTTGGAAAGCATCAAGCAGACCGTTGGTCAACTCCTCTGGACCGCAGGCCGGAGAGAGGGGGAGGACAAACAATCTGAAGTGTCAGCAGCTCTCCCCAGCGTTCTCAGGTACCTCGACTACCGGATCAAAAAGCAGGGGATTACCTATTCACAAGAGATCGAATCCGATCTATCCCTGCCTGTCGCGCCGCACGATCTCGAGGAACTTTTGCTCAACATCATGCTGAACGCTGTTCAGGCGATGGAGTCGGGCGGGCAGCTGAAGGTGATGGCACATCGATCTGAATCTCAAGTGGTTATTATCGTTGAAGACACCGGCACAGGGATACCAGAGGACAATATCGACGATGTATTTAAATTATTTTACACAACTAAAGATGCTGACGAGGGAACGGGTCTTGGCATGTGGATAAGTTATGAACTGGTCAAGAAACACAAAGGCGAAATATTCATTTCCAGTCAGGTTGGAAACGGAACGAAAATCACAATTGTACTTCCGGAGGCAAAATGAGTGAGAGTATCATCGTAGTTGAAGATGAGAAGATCGTCAGGTTGTCGCTGGTGGATGCACTTAAAGAAGAAGGTCATACCGTTCTTGCGGTGGACAACGGAAGCGACGCTCTTGCCGCCCTCGAGGAGGGGCAATTTTCCGTGGTCATCACAGATCTCAGGTTACCTGGTGCGAGTGGCATAGAAATACTCAAAAAGAGCATGGCCGAATCTACAGCAACACCAGTCATCATAATGACCGCCTATGGCAACATCAAGGACGCCGTTGAAGCGATGAAACTCGGAGCGTTTGACTACATCACCAAGCCATTCGATCTTGAAGAAATGCTTCTTACTGTGGAACGGGCATTGAATGTATGGAGACTTACGAAAGAAAATATCCGGATGAGAAAGGAGCTGAGCTCCTATTACGGAGCACCCCAGATCGTCGGGGAAAGCAAGCCAATGCAGAGGATTTACGATCTTCTCGAGAAAATCAGCAAGACTGAATCTACGGTACTGATATTGGGAGAATCCGGCACCGGAAAGGAACTCATTGCTTCTACAATACATTTTCAAAGTGTGAGAAAAGATAAGCCTATTGTGAGGGTTAACTGTGCCGCACTGCCGGACGAGTTGATAGAAAGTGAGTTGTTCGGATATGAAAAAGGTGCATTCACCGGTGCTGCAGCGAAAAAGCCTGGTAGATTTGAAATGGCTAACGGAGGCTCGATTTTTCTTGATGAAATAGGCGATCTTCCCGCTTTGACCCAGACCAAAATACTGAGGGTTCTCGAGGATGGGACATTCGAGAGGCTCGGTGGTACCGGGTCTTTTAAAGCCGATGTAAGGATCATCGCGGCCACGAACAAAGATCTTGAACATGAGGTGCAAAAGGGAAGGTTTAGGGAAGATCTCTTTTACCGATTGAACGTCATTCCGTTGGAAATTCCTCCTCTAAGACAAAGAAAGGGAGATATACCTCTTCTCGTAGAGGTTTTTTGCAGAAAGTTCAACGATCAGATGGGAACTGAGGTCTACTTTTCCCCTGAGGCCATAGAGGCCCTTGCTTCTTATGTATTTCCGGGGAATGTCAGGGAGCTGCTGAATATCATTGAGCGCTGTGTGGCACTCACTGATAGCGGGATTGTACATCCGGCGGATCTTCCTGTTCATGTCGCTAAAAATCGACAGGAGAAAACGGTTCTTGCTCCTCTGCAAGATGTCACCGCAGAAGCTGAGCGTGAGCATATAAGACGAATACTCATCCTGACAAAAGGAAACCGTTCAAAGGCTTCGGAAATACTCAGGGTGAGCAGAAAAACCCTGTGGGAGAAGATCAACCTTCACGGGCTGGATGCGTAATATTCTCTATTGTCGGTTGAACCTGTACTCTGGGAACTGTTACTACAATGTAACACATAGACGTTTTTGTTTTCCCGTATGTGTTTGATTTTCCATCACAAAATACCATTTTCGATAATTCTTGAAAGGTTGGCTCTCCCACGTCTTCCGTCCCATAGAGCAACTACCTGTTATCACATCATTTTAATTTTAATACGAATACGGTGTGTTACGTTCATGTAACATCTTGCTCTCCATAAATATGGCACGAAAAATGCTTCTAAAACTCTCAATTGCCACACGTGTGCCTACCCTCAGGTTATACGTTAACAAATGATTTGGAGGAAACTATGAGGATCAAAAGAAGGGACTTTCTGAAACTATCTGTAGCGGCAGGGGCCACTGCTGCGTTGAGCGGATTGAACAAAGGTACTGACATGAATGCCTTTGCCGCTCATCACGGGGGGAAAACCGGCGTCATGGGAGGTGAATGGAAGCCGACTACCTGCCAGGGATGCACGACCTGGTGCCCGGCTGAAGTGTTTATCCAGGATGGTAGAGCAGTGAAAGTGAAGGGGAACAGACTGTCAAAACAAAACGAAGGTAAAGTCTGTCCAAGGGGTCATCTTTCACTCCAGCAGGTTTACGATCCGGATCGAATCAAGGTGCCGATGAAACGGACGAATCCCAAAAAGGGTAAAGGTGAAGATCCCAAATTTGTACCGATAAGCTGGGATGAAGCTCTCGATACCATCGCTGACAAGATGATGGAGTTGCGCAAGAATAATGAGACCGAGAAGTACTGCCTGATGCGTGGCCGGTATACCTATATGCGGGACGTCATCTATGATGTCATGCCAAAGGTATTTGGATCTCCCAACAACATCTCGCACAGCTCGACGTGTGCCGAAGCCGAGAAATTCGGCTCCTACTACACCGAAGGCTACTGGGATTATCGCGACTACGACCTCTCCAACTCGAAATACATTCTCATCTGGGGGTGTGATCCGGTTGCAAGTAATCGGATGGTACCGGCCACAATCAAACGTCTCGGTGACGCACTCGACACAGCGACTGTTGCCGCCGTTGACCCGCGCCTGACCACCAGTGCAGCTAAGGCCAACGAGTGGCTGCCGCTGATGCCCGGCACGGATGGTGCGCTAGCATTAGGAATTGCCCATGTCATCCTTACCAAAGGAGTTTGGTACAAGGATTTCGTCGGCGACTTCAAAGACGGCACCAACAGATTTAAAGCAGGAGCTGAGGTTGACGAAGCTGAATTTGTTGAGAAAGAAACAAACGGCATCGTAAAGTGGTGGAACATCGCAGTCAAAGACATGACCGCAGCAAAGGCTGCTGAATTGAGTGGGGTACCCGCTGACCAGATCGAGCGGGTGGCAACTGGCATGGCGGAAGCTGCCCCCAACGTGTGTGTCTGGATGGGACCAGGAGCTGGTATGCAGGCCCGAGGGGCCTATTCCGCTATGGCCGTGCACGCCCTGGGCGGCTTGGTCGGCGGC
>JABDQA010000209.1 GCA_013042475.1 Desulfofustis sp. | reverse complement strand
CTACGTCCTCGTAGCACAACCACTGAGAATATTTTACATTTTCGGTGAAACTACTATAATACTGAGTAGCAATGAGGTAATATCATTTGTTCACGCTTATTGTGGTGAAAAATAAAGAGGCACACACGTGGGTCCACTGAGAATACTAATTCTGGCAGTCCTTTTCTATCTTGGCTACCGTCTGATCAAGGCTAATTTCAGCAAGCCAGATGAGAAGAAAAAGGATGAAAAGCAGGATGAGAAGGCTCAGCAGGGAGGGGCAATCACCGATGTGCTGATCGAAGATCCGGTCTGCCACAAGCTTGTACCCAAGCAGCAAGCCTATGCATTGGAAGCGGAAGACGGGGTCCACTATTTCTGCAGCAAGCAGTGTGGTGACAAGTTCGCTGCCGACCCGGAAAATAGCGATCAGGATTCATCTTCAGATCAACAAGAAACAAAGTGATTCGCTGAGTGGAAGCTGTGGAGAGCTGTCGACCAGTAGTGATGCGTTTCCTTTCGATCATCATGGTGACCACAAGCCTGGTCCTGATCTGTCAGTTGGCCTCAGCCTCATCGCTTTATCTATGCAAGGATGCCCGTGGAAAAAAATACTATTCCAACATGCCCGAGTCGGGCCGCTGTGTCTCCTATTCCACCAATAAACTCGGAATCATTTCACTTTCAGGAAAATGGCCGGGCTATTCAAGTAATTCATATAAAAATGTACGCTATCATAAACAGATCGATTACTGGGGCAAGCGTTACAATATTGACCCCAACCTGATTAAGGCGATCATCAGGGCTGAGTCGGGCTTCGACCGCTATGCCATTTCAAAAAAAGGCGCCCAGGGCTTGATGCAGCTCATGCCTGATACCGCCCGGGAAATGAGAGTATCAGATCCTTTCAACCCGGAAGAGAATATAGCCGGCGGTGTCCGCTACCTGCGCAAACTTCTGAAGATGTTTAATGGCAATTTGGTACTCAGCCTGGCAGCTTACAATGCCGGTCCGGGTCAGGTTAAAAAGTCGGGCGGCGTACCGAGAATCACCGAAACGAGGCGCTACATCAAACGGGTACTCAGCTATTATGACCGCTATGCCAAGGCTTGATTATGCTGCTCGGCGTCTGACACCGATAATTGCCTTCATTTCAGCGGCGGTTTAGCCGTGATAGTGCTCAACGCGTTATTTCCCATTTTCGGGCTGCTCATTTTGGGCGGCCTCCTCAAAAAGTTCAATCTCACCAGCGAGTCGTACCTCAGAGTTTCCGATAAACTGGTTTATTTCATCTTTTTTCCGATCATGCTGTTCTGGAAGGTCGGCGGTGCACCACAGGGCGGCGGGGATCAGTTCAGCTTCGTGGCGGTCACCTTGCTGGCACTGGCCTCAATGTTCTTGATTAGTGCGCTGGTGATAAAATTTGGCCCGGTTTCTGCGTTTGAGGCCGGCTCATTTTCCCAGAGCTGTTATCGCTTCAATACTTATATCGGCGTGGCGGTGATCCTCAACTCACTGGGTGAGGCGGGGATTGCTTATTACGGTATTTTGATTGCGATTACCATACCGCTGGTCAATGTTTTTGCGGTAGCAACCCTGATCTGGTTTTCAGGCTCTGAAGACAGCACTTTGAAACGGGGTAAAATTTTCCTCAAGGCGCTGATCGGCAACCCCTTGATTATAGGTAGTTTCGCCGGTGCACTCTACGCCAGGCTGGTTGGCGTATTCCCAGAATTCATCGATAACACCCTGGCGCTCATGTCAATGGTGACTTTGCCCCTGGCGCTCATTTCGGTCGGCGGGGCCCTCACATTCAAAGGGGTGCAGAAATACCTGCCGCTCTCTCTTCTGGGCGCCGGCTTGAAACTGGTCCTGTTTCCCTGTCTTGGCTTTATCCTCTATAAGCTTTTCCAGATTGACGGTGTTGCTTTCAAGACCGGTATGATCTTTTTGTGCCTGCCGGCTTCGACCATGATCTATGTCCTTTCCTCCCAACTCAACAGCGACACCGAGCTGGCCTCGGCCTCCATCGTGGTGTCCACCCTGCTGTCCTTTGTTTCCCTGTCGGTTGCTCTGCTTTTATAGGTGGCGGCACACGGAGTCGCTTTTCTTACCTCATGCAGATGAAAACTAATGGAGCAGATTTTTCAGGAACTGCAGGAGAGCATTGAGCAGCCGGGTCTGTTGCGGGCCCATTCGGGCCGCTTGGCTGCGTAGTGGTGGCGCTCAGGCTGTTCGTCGTATGGCTTTCTGAACAGGTCGAGCAGCTCCTCGACCTCTGAATAGTCACCTTCTTCGACTTTATCGATAGCCTGCTGGGCAAGATAATTCCTGAAAACGTATTTGGGATTGATCTGGTTCATTCTCCTGCGACGCTCCTCGTCGCCAAGATCGTTGCGAAGCAGTCTGAGTCGATAGAGGTGGAGCCAGTTCTTCAGATTTTCGAGGTGATCCTGGCTGATTTCTTCGGGAGTGTAAAAAGCGTCTTCGACAAATTTGAGGAGCTTGTCACCGTCTTTCTCGGCCACTTTGAGATTAGCGAGACTCCTGAAAAAGATCGTCATGTCGGTTTCGGTCTTGGTGAACAGCTCAAGCAGAGACGAAATCATTTTGTCGTCATGTTTCTCCAGGGTGTGCAAACCGAGTTTGGCTCTTAGTGTCTGTTGCCACTCTTCTTGGAAGGTGACCCGGTAGCTGTCCAGCGCCTCCTGCAGTCTTTTTTCGTCTTTGACTACCGGGAAGATCGCATTGGCAAGCTGCATCAAATTCCACTGAGCCATGTAAGGCTGGTTGCCGTAGCAGTAACGGCGTCCCTGGGCGTCCGTGGTATTGGGTGTCCAGGTCGGATCGTACCCCTCGAGCCAGCCATAAGGACCGTAGTCAATGGTCAGGCCGAGTACCGACATGTTGTCGCTGTTCATAACCCCGTGGACAAAACCGACACGCATCCAGTGCGCGATCATCGATGCCGTTCTCCTGCTCACTTCGGTGAACCACTGCAGGTAGCTATCCACACCGCCGGATGCGTCAATCTCAGGAAAATCATTTGTTACGGTGAAGTGCAGCAGCTGTTCGAGCAGGTCGTACTCTTGACGGGCCGAAAGGATTTCGAAATTGCCGAACCTGATAAAAGAAGGGGATGTTCTGCAAACCACCGCTCCCGGTTCCAGTTCAGGATGACCGTCATAGAACATATCGCGAAGCACGCGGTCGCCGGTCAGGATAAGGCTCAGTGCCCTGGTTGTGGGGATGCCTAGATGGTGCATGGCTTCGCTGCAGATGAATTCGCGCAGCGAGGAGCGCAGTACTGCCAGCCCGTCGGCAGAACGGGAATAGGGAGTTGGCCCCGCACCTTTAAGCTGCAGTGTCCAGCGCTGGTTGTCACCGTTGACGACCTCTCCGAGATTGATAGCCCTGCCGTCGCCAAGTTGACCAGCCCAGGTACCGAACTGGTGGCCGCCGTAACACATGGCATAAGGCTTCATGTCGCCAAGTATGAGATTGCCCGAGAACATATCAGTGAACCAGGGGGCGCGACAATTCTCTTCACTGAGGCCTAATTCTGCAGCGGCCTCTTTGGAATAAGCCACCAGCACCGGTGCCGAGACCGGGGTCGGGTCCACGAAAGAGTAGCAGGCCCCGGAAACCTGACGCCGCGTGTTATTGCGATCCTGGTCGCCGGGAAGATTATCGGCGAATTGGTTCTCAAAGCTGAGTGTCGCTTCGTATTGGTCGGTCACAGATGTTTGCATTGGCTAGTTTTTCTATTGAGGACGCAATTTGCTTGTTTCCCCATACGTAGTGATTGTTGTAGTTCCTCACCGATTTAATAATCATGCCACAAAGTGGTGGCAAGTAGAGACGGGCAGGCCCAGATAGCTATCCGATGGTTAGATGAAGAGTCTGATGTGTAAGTGCACCTTTGTGGAGGTAATTGAATTGCGTCCACTCACAGTGCGATGAGTGCGGCGATGAAGCGGGTTTGTTCCTCGAGGAAGGCGTATTGTCAAAATATCAGCTGAATTGATCCGGTCACGCTGACCTGAATTTTAGAGTCCCCCGCTTCGACGCTGGGGGGAGCCGCCCCTACTGTCATGGCCTCTGCGCGGGCGATGGCACGATAGGGCATGGGGCCGCCGCTCTCGTCGATCGACAGATTGACCAGCCGATAGTCGTCCGCGTTCAAGGTGCGGGTAACCAGTTCGGCTTTGGTGTGGAAGGCTTCGAGGGCTTCTACCACCAAGGTTTCAAGTTCTTCTGCCCGACGATCGGGGCTTACTTGAAATTGCATTGAGACAATCTGCAGCTTCTGCTGGAGTGATCCAGCCATAGTGGTCAAAGCTTCGATATCCTGGCTTCGCAATTGCAGCTGTTGGCTTGCTGACCAGCCGGTGATGGTTTTATTCTGATAGACCGGGCGGGTCTGGTAGTTCAGAGTCTGGTGGGAGATTCTCTGGTCTTCAGAAATAATTTTGTCGGCCCAGGCCATCACCTCGTTAACGCTTCGTGCTGCCTCGGTGCTGCTGTTTTTCTGGGCTGTTGTCTGCATGACCACCACCATGACATCATTGCTCACCTCCCGGGTCTGTTCGACCCGTAGATTAACGATGTTGAACTGGACCGGTTCGTCTGCGATGGCAATTGTTGCAATTAAAACAATCAGAGCCGAGCTGAAAGCGACAATCAATTTCATGGCAATTCCTCTCTCAAGTGATTTTTCGTCTTGAATGACGTTTACTTTCCATCATAATTACAATAGTGTCTATATCCAATTATAGGCATCGACATTTGTTCATTCCAGCCTATAAGGCGGTGTCGCCGCACTAGTACCGAAGCAATGAGCGGTGCATATTGTGATATCTGGTTCCTTTTACAACCCAATACACTGAAGGAGAGAGAGATGACCATTGAATTGCCGATGAGCAATGGCGAAACCTATCGGCTTCAGCCTCAGAAAATAATCTGCCTGGGCCTCAATTACCATGAACACATCAAGGAAAGTGCAGAGGCCGACAGTGAACGTTTCAAAGATGAAATACCTGCAGAGCCGATTCTATTCCCCAAAACGCTGAACACCCTGGTCGGCCCGGGTGAGCCCATCGTCATTCCGGCTTTCCTCGATGACTACGGCTTCAGGACCTGCCGTACGGATTACGAGGGGGAGTTGGCCGTAATTATCGGCAAAGGGGGCAAGAACATCGCCGAGGCTGAGGCCTACGATCACATCCTCGGCTACACCTGTTTCAACGATGTGAGTCAGCGCAATTTTCAGAAACACGACAAGTCGGGCTGGTTTCGCGGGAAGTCACTCGATACTTTCGGCCCAATTGGTCCGATGATCGTTACTCACCAGGATATTGGCGATCCCCAAAACCTCGCCATTCAAACGAGGCTGAACGGCGAGCTCGTACAGGACGCCAATACCAGCCTGATGATCTTTCCCATCCGCGAGACCATCGCCTTCATCTCGAAACAATTCACTCTGGTTGAGGGAGATCTCATCGCCACTGGAACTCCCAAAGGGGTCGGTCC
>JABDQA010000205.1 GCA_013042475.1 Desulfofustis sp. | reverse complement strand
GGTCGATTGTCATTAATGGGCTGATCGATCTTCCTGACTTGTCAATGGGATTGCCAGACACCGGAGGAGACCTGAAATGAAAATAAAAGTAAGAGACTTACCTGACGATCTATTCGAGTATACGGCTGATGTTGTACCAAGGAAGGATGAGTTTATTTTCCACAAAGATCAGAGGTACAAAGTCAGTTATATCTGCCACTATGTCGAAGAAGTAGAAAATAGTGATGGGTTAGGGGAGGCCTATGTTGTGGTAGAAGTATCGACTACGCAGTCCTATTTGCTGGGTTCTTAGTCAGTCTAGCTAGCTATTCTAATAGTAAAAACGGCAAGAAGAAAATATCCTACTTGCCGTGATCAATGAACAATAACTGGTGGAGGCGGCGGGAGTCGAACCCGCGTCCGCAAATGCTCCCCTCTCGTATCTACATGCTTAGTTCCCGTCTTGAAGGTTCGCACCGGGTATGCCGCGGGAACAGAGCGGACCTGGTGCTATTCTGCGAAAATCTCACCTACCGACGTACAGACACCGTCAGTGGGCCAGCCTGTTGAGTCGACGTTCCAGTTCCAGTCTTACAGGCAAAAACTGGTGGAACGGCAGTATGACAGGTATTAAGCTGCTACTGCGTAGTTATAATCGTCTGCGATTATATTTAGGCTCTATTGTATTTACGAGCTAATAGAACGCTCGGCATGCAACGACGAGCTTACACATCCCCGTCGAAACCGTTTCGCCCCCATATTGTAAAAGATCAATTGTCGCGGTCGTGGCGCATGGCGCGCTCGACTTCCCGGTCGGACTGCTTCTTTTTTAGTGCTGCCCGTTTATCGTACTGTCTTTTGCCCCGGGCAAGGCCCAATTCAACCTTGGCTTTGCCCTTATCTTTAAAGTATATCGACAAAGGTATCATGGCAAGCCCTTTCTCCTGCAGCTTGCCGATCAACTTTTTTAACTCCCGCTTGTGCATCAGCAGTTTTCTCACCCTGAGTGGGTCATTGGGATTATGAGTGGCATGGCTGTATTGGGATATGTGCACGTTATACAGGATGGCCTCGCCGTTATCGTCAATCTGGACATAGCCGTCCTTTAGGTTTGCTTTTCCAGCCCGCAGAGATTTTACCTCAGGGCCGGAAAGCACCATTCCTGCCTCGAATTTGGATTCAATGGCATAATCGTGATAGGCCTTTTTGTTGCGACAGACTACTTTAACACCCATTGAACCCTTCCCATTTGTCTCATTCGGCGGTAACCCTGAGAGCCTCTTCGTAGGTGGTTATTCCCAGCTTTACTTTTCTCCAGGCGTCCTCGCGTAAAGTAGTCATCCCCTCCCGTATGGCAACCTGGCGCATTTCATCGGTGTTTTCACCGGCTGCAATCATTTCTTTGAGCCTTGTTGACAGAGGAAATATCTCGAAAATGCCCGATCGTCCTTTATAGCCGGTATTTCTGCATTCACGGCAACCGGCTCCGCGTCTCAGGGTAATCGGATCGTTGCCCGAAACAGGAAAACCCATCTTATAGAGCATATCGGCTTCGACCTTGACCGGCTCCGAGCAGTCGGGACAGATGGTTTTTACCAACCTCTGAGCCATGGCACCGAGCAGGGTGGAACTTATAAGAAAGGATTCGAGGCCCAGATCCATAAGTCTGGTGATTGACGAGATGGCATCGTTGGTGTGCAGAGTGGAAAATACCAGGTGACCGGTCATCGCTGCCTGGACGGCGTGGGCAGCCGTGTCATTGTCCCTGATTTCGCCGATCATGATCACATCCGGATCCTGGCGCAGGATATTTCTCAAAATAGTCGAAAAAGTCACATTTATGAGAGGCTGGACTGCGATCTGGTTGAATTCTTCATGGACCATTTCCACCGGGTCTTCCACTGTCACTAAGTTCATTTCCGGTGTGGCGATAGTTTTCAGGGCTGAATAGAGGGTGGTCGATTTTCCGCTGCCGGTGGGGCCGGTGACCAGAACAATCCCGTGGGGAGAGTACATGAAGTTTTTAAAAATACCGAAGTCTCGTTTGGAAAACCCGAGTTGCTGAACAGATTGAAAGATGATTTCGGGATCTAATATTCTCAACACAGCTTTTTCGCCAAACGACACGGGTACCGTGGAAACCCTTATCTCGATATCTTTTTCTGCTGAGACGCCGATTTTGATTCGACCGTCCTGGGGACGTCTTTTTTCTGCGATGTCAAGCCTGGAGAGGAATTTAATTCGAGAGACAAGGGCTGAATGGACGACTTTGGGCAGCTTATAGATAGTATGCAGGACGCCGTCGATACGAAAGCGGATCATGCAGATGTCACGCTTTGGCTCGATGTGAATGTCGCTGGAGCGCTGATCCAGCGCATAGTGGAAGATGTGATTAACCGCGTTCTTAATGTGCTGATCAGACGAAGTGATATCCTTGGCGGAGATTTTTACATATCTCTCCAGGTTGCCTATGTCCACCGAAGTTCCGGTCTGGCTCATGCCCATTTGGTCTTCGGCCGCACTGATGGAGGTCTGAAAGCCAAAAAACTCGGCAAGAATACGTTTGATTTCCGATTTGGTAGAAATGTACGGCCTGGTCTTTATCTGATTGGCCTGCTCGATGTCGGCCAGCACCGTCTGTGAATCAGGATGATAGACGGCAACTTCCAAAACTCCTTCGACAACATTAAAGGGCAAAAGAAAATGGCTGATGGCATAATTTTTGGGGATGGTCTTGGTGACGATGTCCATATCGAGCTCGAGGGGATCGAGCTTTTTGAACTCCAGCTTGAATTCCCGGCCGACAGCGCGCATGATCGTCTCTTCATCGAGACTCTCTTTTTGGCTGCCGCTTTTGTTTAAATTGAAAGAGACAATGATATCGACCAGATCTGGATAGTTCTTGTCGAGCGGATCAGGGGTGCTGGCCTGCTTGAGCAGTTTCTGGCGCTGTTTGCCCTTCTCGAGGCTGATGAAGGTGCGCTGCTTGTCGCTCAGAACTTTGTGTTTTACAAGCAGGTCCAGCAGTGCGTCGCTATATAAAAATTTCATCTATTCTCCTTGCCCTTCTTCCTATCTAGCAGGTCCATATCCAGTTTATTGTCCACTTTTCTCAAGCTTTTCGCAAGGTTCTTTAATTGCAGCAGAAAAAATGGCGCCGATGTGTGGAGTCGGCACTCACGGACTGTTTTCCTGCAGCCCCCTCAGCGTCGCCAAGTTTTCGATATCCTCCTTCAGGTCCTCACCTTTGGGGGTTTCCAGGGTCATGGGGTGCGCTGCGAAGCGCGCGTCGTTGAGCAGGTTCCTGAACCCCTGCAGCCCGATGCAGCCCTGGCCGATATGCTCATGCCGATCGACCCGGCTGCCCAGTTCTTTTTTGGAGTCGTTGAGGTGAAAAAAATGCAGGTGCTGCAGGCCGATGAGCCGATCGAAATCGTTAAAAGTCTGGTTGTAGGATTCCTCTGATCTGATATCGTAGCCAGCGGCGAAAATGTGGCAGGTATCCAGACAGAACCCGATCTTTTCGGCATAACGGGAATTTTCTCTGATCCAGGCCAGTTCCTCAAACCGGCTGCCCAGCGAAGTTCCTTGGCCCGCCGTTGTTTCAAGAAGAACCATGGATTGAGATTCGGCGCGCTCGATTGCCTCGTCGAGGGCATTGACAAACTGGATCAGTCCAGCTTCGACTCCATCTCCGCCATGGGTGCCGGGATGGATGACGATGTAAGGAATTCCAAGATCGTGGCAGCGCTGAAGCTCGCCCACAAAGCTGAGGATGGATTTGTGTCGCAGTTCCACCTTACCGCTGGCCAAGTTAATCAGATAAGAACCATGGGAGGCGACGATCATATCGTTGTGCTTCTGTTTGGCTGCTCTAAACAAATCAATTTCAGCTTCGTTGAGCGGTTTCGGGTTCCATTGCCGCTGGTTTCTAGTAAAAATCTGCAGGGATTCTCCGCCGACCTGGGCGATTCTGTCAAAGGCGAAGTGCAGTCCTTTGCCCACCGACTCGTGGGCACCAAGATAGGGCATAGTCTGGGCTCCTTGTATGAGTGGTTAATTGATAAACTGGGTGGAGTTGTGATACTGCTCGTTTTGAAAGCGTTCCAGCTGAAGCCGGTAAAAAGGGGCCTGTTGCGTGTCCTTTTCCAGAGCCCGGTGTTCGGTCGCAATCGCCTCCTCGATAAAGCCGTTGGCCCAGAACGCGGTAGCCAGCGTGTCCAATACGTGGGGTAGGGGACTCAACTCGGCTGCACTGCGGGCCAGCAGGAGCGCCTTTTCGGGATCCCTCAAAGTGTGATCGCTGCTGGTCAGCAGAAGCCAGGCAAAATTGTTCAGCACCTCGGGGTCGATGGGATTCAATTGCAGTGCTTTTGAATAGGCCGTCAAGGATCTGTCCTCCAGGCCACGACTGAAAAACAGGTCGCCCAGCAGGCGGTAGCGGGATGCTTCGCTACCCGCCCCATGCAGTTTTGGGACGAGGACGGTTTCGATATATTTTCCCTCATAGTTGCGGGCCAGCTGGTCGGCGGGCAGTCGATCAATAAGCACCAGTACAGAAACCAGTACGGCTGCATACAAACCGAGACTGAGTCTTATTTTACGGTCCTGCCTGGCGATCAGGGAGGGATCTTTTTCGCACAACTCAATTTGGGTTATTCGCTCGCCAATGCCGAAGTGGTGCCAGTTCGGTTTATCCGCTCTCAAACCGCTGGTCACGACTATTTTCTCGAAGGCGGAGATGAGCTGACGACCGCTGCCCAGGATCTTGAAAACATAGAGATCGGCCTGCCTCTCGAAATTTCTGATGAAATAGCCAAAGACGAAGCGAAAGTAGAACAGTAGGAGAACGAGCAGCGGTAGGCCGCCGACCAGCATGATGATGGTTTCTGCGGAGACCAGCTCTTTGGCAATCAGCTGGAAGATCCAGTCCATGGACAGCGACAGATAGAGTATTGGTTCGGCCAGCAGGCCGGCCACCAGGCTGAAGCCCCCGATCAGCAGCACATAGAGCAGCAGGTGGCGGTACTTGACATGGCCGATTTCATGGGTCATGACCGCCTCGAGTTCCCCCATGTTAAGATTCTGCATCAGGGCCGGGGTGAGCAGTATGAAGCGCAAGCCAGGCATCATGCCAAGCACGGCGGCGGTGATGAGGCGGCCTTCATAAAGGGGCCAGACACAGAGGGTGGCGTCGAAATTCTGCCGTCGGCAGAAGGCAACAAGATGCTCCTTGAGCGGGCCGTCTTCAAGCTCAGTACAATTCCATAAACGCCTGACCAGCGGCGGGAAGAAGAGCAGTACCAGGATGAGGAAAAGCCCGAGGAAAAAGATGTCTCCCCAGAGGGAATCGAGAAACAACGTGATGCGGTTGGAAGGAATCAGCCCCAGAATATCATACATCAGACTAAGGGCGATCCAGGGCAGAACCAGGGCCAGATTGAAACGGAGGTTGATCGCCACCAGTGAGTTCGACGACTGCTGCCCGCCGAAAACAGCTGCATAGTTGTGGTGGCCGCCTCTCCAGATCAGGGCCAGATAAGAAAAAAACAGCAGCAGCCCGCCGATATTGGTGAGGGCCGGTACCAGCCCGCCGGCAGAAAGAAACGAAAGATAATATTTTACATCACTAACGAATAGGATCAGTGAAAATAACAGCAGAGCAGCAATCGATAATTTTCTTTCAGCCCCAAAATAGCCTTCGGTCCCCGCAGCCTGCGAGGAAGAGAATAGTCGTTTTACCAAAAGCTGGAATCCTGCCAGTGAAAGTCCGTAAACTCCCAGAGAGATGAGGAAAGAGTGGGCAGCAGACTCTCCTGCAGGCGCAATGCTGAACAGGAAAATGACCGCGATAAAGATGAGAAGATTTGTATAAATCACCGTGATGACACCGGATAGTTTAAAATTAACATGGCCTTACTATAGTGACAATTGTCGGGCCCATCAAGTTGGATGAGATGTCGCAGTGTTCTGTTAATTGATAAAATAGTGACCTGTAGAGGTGAAAAACGAGATCGCTGATTTTTTTTAGTTGACTTTGTACCACAGGTAATTTTTAATATAAAGTTTAACTGCCGGGCAGGGCGCATAGCTCAGCTGGCTAGAGCCACCGGCTCATAACCGGTCGGTCGTAGGTTCGAGTCCTACTGCGCCCACCAGAGTAAATGAAGTGACAGACAGGGTCTTGAAAATAAAATATCTTAGACATGAACAATGGGGGATAAAGACCGACCCCCTTGCCATAAAGACAAAGGGTCCAGGGGAAGTCGAACCAACCTGGACGCAGGAGGGTTAAAGGTACACTCGGAAACGGGATGTACCTTTTTTTTTATGCTTTTTCAGTTCGAGATAAAGGGGTAATGGAAATAACTATTGCTGATCTGATTGGGGCGCTCGATCAGATAGCCCCATTTGGCATGGCCGAATCGTGGGACAACGTCGGTCTGATCGTTGGCGACCGCAGCCGGACTGTCGAATCTGTGCTGATCGGTCTCGATCCCACTAATCGACTTCTGAATGAAGCTCTGGACCTCGGAGCTGACACCGTCGTTACCCATCATCCGGCAATTTTCAAACCAATTCCATCTATAGATACCAGCGAATCTTCCGGGAGATTTCTTGAGTCGGCATTGACCCATAAGCTCAATATCGTTGCCTGCCACACCAATTTTGACGCTGTCTGCGAAGGAGTAAACGATATTCTGGCTGAACTTCTCGGGCTGCAGGACATAAGCCCGCTCGTTCCGGCTGATGCGCCATATCCCGACAATGCCGGATTGGGCAGAGTCGGATGCTATGCCCAGCCCAAAAAGAAGGTAGATTTCATAGAGTTGCTACTAGAAGTACTTGAGCTGGGTTCGGTTCAGATTGCTGGGGAATTGCCTGACACCATAACTGCGGTCGCCCTGTGCGGAGGCAGTGGTTCAGAATTTGCCGAGACGGCAAAACGTAGCGGAGCCGATGTCTACATTTCCGCTGAGATCAAGCACAATGTCGCTCGCTGGGCGGAAGAAAATGATTTCTGCGTCATAGACGGGACCCACTATGCAACCGAAAAACCGGCTGTCAGGCTTCTAGCTGAAAAGTTGAGAAACCACGGCCGCGAAAATGGATGGAATTTAGAGGTAAGAGAAACAGAAACGGAGCATCCCGCCTTTGCAACGGTGGATAAAAATAGATTTCGATAACAATAATTAAGGGAGAAGCGCCTTGAACGAATTAATAGAACAACTGGTGGCATTACAGGAGATAGATCTGGTAATCGACAAGATCGACGACGAGATAAAACACGAACAGGATGGACTGGACGGCCGTATCTCTTCCCTGGTTGAGCGGGAAGGAAGAATCAACGAGCAGGAGAGTCTGATTGAAGAGCTTGAAAAGGAAAGGCGGACGCTGGAAGATGAGATGACGGACAAAATCGCCCATGTCAAGGAGCGCCAGTCCAAAATGATGCAGGTGCAGACCAGCAGAGAACAGACCGCTCTACTCAAAGAGATCGAGGATGCCAAGAAAAACGTCAAGGAAAACGAGGAAAAAATCGTCTCGATCATGGAGCAGGTTGAAAAATTGACCGCTGAGACGAAGGAAGAGAAAAATCTGCTGAAAACCGAGAAGACGCTTGTCGATGAGGAAAAAGCAAAAGTCAAATCGGTCATTGATGAACTGAGCAAGGGTAAGAAGACCAAGAAAAATAAACGTGACAAGCAGGCTGGTGCGGTGAACGGCTCAATGATCCAGAAATATGAGGTCCTGCGGGAACGACGCAATGGTTTGGCCATTGTCAACGTGCTGGATGGGGTCTGCCAGGGCTGCTTCATGAACCTGCCACCCCAGAAATACAACATGCTGCTCAGGGGCGATCAGGTGCTTGAATGCCCTTCCTGCCAGCGTCTCATTTACCACCAGGATGTCTAGAGCAGCAGTGAAATTCGTTTGATCTTTTCCATTTTAGTACTACATTCAAAGCCGGAGCGGGTGCATGATCGCTCCGGCTTTTTCAGTCGGAGAGGAAAGTCCGAACTCCGCAGGGCAGGATGGTTCGTAACACGAACGTCGGGCAACCGGTGGAAAGTGCCACAGAAAAGATACCGCCCGCGATTAACGGGTAAGGGTGAAATGGCGAGGTAAGAGCTCACCGCTCTTGTGGTGACATGAGAGGCAGGGTAAACCCCATCCGGAGCAAGGCCAAATAGGGAGATGTTCGAGGGCTGCCCGTCCGAAGTCTCCGGGTAGGCCGCAAGAGGCGGCGGGCGACCGTCGTCCCAGTTAAATGATCATGACCGTTACGGTACAGAATTCGGCTTATAGCCCGCTCCTCTCAAGATGCCCGAAAAAGGGGTGTTTCCTCCGATGAAGGAAAAGGCAGGTGTCGTTATCCCTGCTGCCGGTAGCGGCACCAGGATGGGCTCGATAGTTCCCAAACAGTTTCTCCATCTGGCTGGTAAGCCGCTTCTGGTCTACAGCGTCAACGCATTCGCACAATGCGATTTCATCTCACAAGTGGTTGTTGTCGCAGGTGAGGACTGGTATGAACCCACCACGCAGCTGCTGGCCGAGCTGCTTCCTGAAAATTGGAAAACCATGGTCGTGGTCGGCGGTCAGAGGCGCCAGGACTCGGTCAGGAATGGACTCAATGCACTAGACGAGACCATTGATGTCGTTCTGGTCCATGACGGCGCCAGACCATTGGTTTCAGGAGGCCTCATCGAGCGTTGCTATAGCGCTATCATCGAATATGGAGCTGCAATTGCTGCGGTTCCGGTGAAAGATACCCTGAAAAAAGCGGACGATGGCCAGAAGGTAGCAGCTACAGTCGACCGTGACATGCTGTGGCAGGCCCAGACTCCGCAGGGGGCGAGAAGAGATCTGCTGGCCTCGGCCTATGAACAGAATGGTGACTCTGATGTCACTGACGAGTCGACGCTGCTCGAAAAAGCAGGTATACCGGTACACCTTGTCGCAGGTGAAGAATCGAATCTGAAGATTACCAGAAATGAGGATTTGATCCTGGCGGAATCGATAATGACTCACAGAGCAGGCACAATCCGGATTGGCCACGGGTTCGATGCCCACCGCTTTAGTGACTTCAGGGCACTGATTCTGGGCGGGGTGGAAATAGCTTATCATCGAGGGCTGGCAGGCCATTCCGACGCCGATGTGGTTTGTCATGCACTGTGCGATGCGATTCTCGGCGCACTTGGCAGCGGCGATATCGGCCGCCACTTCCCCGACAATGATCCTTCCTATGAAGGAATCTCCTCGTTGATTTTGCTGGACAGGGTCATGGAACGGTGTGGATCACAGGGAATGAAACTGACCAATGCCGACGTTACCGTTGTCTGCCAGGCGCCCAGGCTGGCGCCGTATATAGCAGCCATGCAATCCAATCTTGCCCGCCATTGTCTGGTTGGACCGGAGAATATGAATATCAAGGCAACAACCACGGAAAAGATGGGGTATGTCGGCAGGGAGGAGGGCATAAGCTGTCACGCTGTCGTCTTGATAGAAAAGCGATGAATAAAGAACTGAAAAGGAGCATCCGAATACCTTATGGAAATAAAGTTAAACAGGGAACGGCTGGCTGAGGAATTTGTCAGGCTTTGTGAGATCAGCAGCCCGCCGCGAGAGGAGAAACCGGTCGCTGATTATCTGAAGCAGGTGTTTGCAGAGCTCGGAGCAGATTATGCATACGAAGATGATTCTGCTCTGAAAACCGGATCAGAGTCAGGAAACCTGATCTTCAGATTCGAGGGAGGAAACGGTTCTGCGCCAATCTTTTTCGCCTGCCATATGGACACGGTGCAGCCCGGCCATGGCGTGCAGGTCGAACGTGATGGAGACGTTTTTACAAGTCGCGGTGAAACGATTTTGGGAAGTGATGATAAATCCGGCATCGCACCGCTGATCGAGTTGATTCGCGTGCTTAGGGAGAATGGGACAGGTCATCGACCCCTGGAGCTTGTGTTCACCACCTGCGAAGAGATCGGCCTGCAGGGAGCAAAAGCCTTGGATTACCAGAAACTCCAGGCGGAGTATGGTTATGCACTGGACTCGACCGGTATCGACAAGGTGATCATCGGGGCACCGGCCGCCAACCGCATTCGGGTCGATGTGCATGGAACGGCAGCCCACGCCGGCATAAACCCCGAGGGAGGCGTCAGTGCTTTTCTGGTTGCCGCCCAGGCGATCACCAGGATCAAGCTCGGCCGCCTCGATGAGGAGTCGACGGCCAACATTGGTGTCATCAAGGGTGGCGTGGCAACCAACATTGTCCCCGCTCAATTGATGCTCAAGGGTGAAATTCGCAGTCATTCCACAGAAAAACTGGTTGCCTACACCGATGAATTCAAGCAAGCTTTTCTCGAAACTATTGCCCGCTGGCCGGTGAGCGATGATCCAGCCTGCAAACCGCCTACCGTCGATTTGAAGGTAGTTCCCGAATATCCGGTGATGAGGCTGCACGAGTCGGACACGGTGGTCGAGACTATCCGTCAGGCGGGTAATGTTCTCGGAAGGGAGCAGTCCTTCATTGTTGCCGGCGGTGGAAGTGACGCCAATATCTTCAACGGTTATGGGTTGCCCACCGCAATAGTGTCCACCGGTATGACCGACGTGCATACCACCGATGAGAGTATCAATATCAATGATATGGTGAAATTGACGGAAATGCTTTACACGATTGCCTGCATGTAATTATTGAATGCCAACCTCAACGCTTTCTTGTTGAATTTCGTTCCCACTTGTTATAAACATTCCCTACGGCTCATTTGAAGGCACAAAGAATCACTGATCTTTGTGCCTTAACTTCTTTGAAGCCCAGTAATATCAGCAATTTTTTCTATTGGCTAGGCGACCTGGCGAATCTGCGAACACATCTCATGACGATCTCCAAAGAAACGCGCGGCGACTTCTCTTCAACCAGCCCAAAACCCAGGCATGAATGCGGTGTGTGCGGGATTTTCAATCACGCTGATTCCTCGAAACTTGCCTATTTCGGGCTCTATGCCCTGCAGCATCGAGGGCAGGAAAGCGCTGGCATGGTCACCTCAGACGGGGTAAGGGTCGCGATTCATAAGAACATGGGACTGGTTTCAGAAGTGTTTTCAGAAGAGACACTCACCGAACTGGACGGACACATTTCCATTGGTCATGTGCGCTATTCAACTACTGGAGCCTCCAATATCATCAATACCCAGCCGTTGATGATCACCCACAAAGGTACAACCCTGGCGGTGGCTCACAATGGCAACCTGGTTAATTCGATCGCACTGCGCAACAGGCTGGAGGAGGAAGGCTCGATATTCCAGACCACCATGGACAGCGAAGTGGTTCTCCATTTAATGGCCAGAGCCACCAATGGATCGTTCGAGGAGGCGTTGACTAACGCGTTTAAGGAGATGAGGGGCGCGTTTTCGATGCTGATGATGACTAGGGACACCATGGTGGCCATCCGAGATCCCAATGGCTTCAGACCGCTCTGCCTGGGAAGGTTGAATAACGGTGGATATATCGTTGCGTCGGAAACTTGCGCACTTGATCTGGTCGAAGCTCAGTATGTGCGCGATGTGGCTCCCGGGGAAATATTGATATTCAGAGGTGACGAACTCGAATCGATCTACCCCTGGGAGAAACAGAGAACGAGTTTCTGCATCTTCGAAAGTGTCTATTTCGCCCGGCCGGACTCTGATATTTTTAGCATAAATGTCTATGAGACCCGGAAGCGGATGGGGCAGATACTGGCCCAGGAGTGTCCCGTGGACGGGGATTTCGTCATGCCCTTCCCCGATTCGGGTAATTATGCGGCCATAGGATATTCACAGGAGTCCCGAATTCCTCTGGAATTCGGGGTGATCAGGAATCACTATGTGGGCAGGACATTCATTCAGCCGACCCAGTCAATGCGTGAATTCAATGTCAGGGTCAAGCTCAACCCGGTACGCTCCTTTCTCAAGGGAAAGCGGGTCATTATCATAGAAGACTCGATAATCAGGGGGACGACCGGAAAAAGCAGGGTCAAATCTCTGCGCAATGCCGGGGCTGCCGAGGTTCATATGCTGGTCAGCTGCCCGCCAACCAGGTATCCGTGCTATTACGGCATCGACTTTCCTTCCAGCGATGAACTGATTGCCTACCGCTACGAGGTGGATCAGGTTGCCGCCTACCTCGGCCTCGACTCACTTTACTATTTGAGCCTTGAAGGCATGGTGAAGGCTACCGGAATGACCGTGAATGATTTCTGCCTGGCCTGCTTCAATGCCGATTATCCTGTTGCCCCGGATCTCACCTTCCACAAGAATGTCCTGGATAGAAGCGGCTGATTTTTACTACATCTCAACTATTACTGGCTCATGTCTGAGAATGTCCCTTTCAGGGGGAATTTGACTCACACCCGACAGACGACGCGGTTTTTTCCCGAGCTCTTGGCCTCGTACATGGCCTGATCGGCCTGTTTCTGCATGCGGTGGATGTCGCTTTTGAGATCCACCTGGTCATCTCGGTTGCAGGCAACGATGCCGACAGAGAGGGTGGTTTGGTTGTCATTGCTCTCATTGAAATTGAGCATGGCCCGTTCAATAATTTCCTTTGCCTGGGCTACGGTGGTCTGCGGCAGCAGTACGGCAAATTCGTCTCCGCCCAGCCGAAAACTGAGATCGACGCTGTTTCTGGTATATTCGTTCAGGGTCGTGCCCAATGTCATGAGAATCTTATCGCCTTCGCTGTGGCCGTAGTTGTCATTGTAGGTTTTGAAATTATCGATATCCAGAAGGGCAAGAAACAGGGGATAATTCTGACGATGGGCTCGCTCCACTTCGTCTTGAAAGCGCTGGTCGAAGGCCCGGCGGTTGAGCAGCGAGGTGAGACTGTCACTCATTGACAGGGTTTCGAGCTTCCTGATCATCCGACGTTCTCTAAGTGCTCTGGCGAGTTTGGCCTCCAACTCGGCCTGATCGATCGGTTTCTTGATAAAATCAAGCGCCCCGGCCCGGATCACATCGGCATAGCGGACCTTTTTGTTATGGCCGGTGGCGATAATCACATCGGTATCGAAGTGATGCTTGAGTATATGTTTGAGAACCTCCATGCCGTCCATGCGAGGCATCACCAGGTCGCAGAGCACGATATCGCACTTTTTTTCCTTTAATATTTTCATGGCCTCCAGCCCGTTTGCGGCGATAAGGCTATGGTATCCCAGAGATGAGACCACTACACTCAAGGCCTCGCGCACCGGTCGATCGTCGTCAACGATCAATATGACTCCACTTTCATCAGCGAACTGCACTAAGATCTACCTAAAATTAATGGTTTTGCTTCAACCGAGCGGGTTGCAACACAAGATTTAATTTCTGACCCTAAAACATTACGGCTGAGCATGAAGTATGTCCAGAATTATGTCCTATTTTTCACGTGGATCCCTTCCTGTCTCGAACATTTCGAATAGATCGAAAAAGAGCCTGGTTACAGCGCTGTAATGGGTTGAGGCCCCCGAGCTGGCATAGGCCTTGGTTATTTCAAGTGCCTTGGCGAAACTTTCCTGGCTGGAAGATTCGAGGGGATTTTTCACCGCTTCGACTAGGTTCGTTCCAACAATTGAACTTTTTTTCTCTGATTTCATGGGTCTGATCCTGCTATTAATTAATATTTATCCATTCCCTGGTGCCATAGAAAAGGCTGAAGTGTGGCTCTGTGTGCGGCCATCTCGATACTCTTCGGAAATGAAGCGGTGAGGGTATGATGGCAAAAGGTTCCGCGCAGGTCGAAACTCTCAAGGTAGTCAAGTAGATCGTTGCTGCTGGAGCAGCCGGGCGCCCTGAAGTCGACTGAACAGACGGCATTATCAATGTAGGGCAGCAGGTTTTCCAGCACAGATCTCCCGACGTAGCGCCATTGTTTTCTGGTCCGGCAAAGGGTGCGTTTCGACAATATTCACTATATCGACCGTGGTGAGTCCTAAAAAGAGCCCTCGTACCAAGATCCTTACCTGAAAAACATCACATTATATGGATAGTTGAACAGTTGAAGCCGTCTTCCTGCAATGGGTGGTATAGTTTGATATGAAGATGAAGCCCATCCGGGAAACCTTTGTATATCCCACCGCCGACAATAATCCCGAAGGAGGTTTGGAGGGAACCATCAGCGAAGCTTAGTTCCGCTGACACCTGATGACCGAGACAGGCCTTGAGGTTGTCGAGATTCGCTTTGGAAACGATGACGTTGAAGCCACCGTGGGTGCTCTGGGTCAGATTTCCTGACACTTCATTATCGAAATCTTCTCCAGATTGACCTTTGAAAGCAGAGGGACAGTGAATAGTGATCTCTGAGGCCTCGGGGGCGTCTGGATTATCCATTGCACCACTGATAAGATATGGCAGCACATCGTATTGTGAACAAAATTCGGATAATTTACCAAGCAACCCGGGTACCTTTTCCTGAATTCCTGAAAACTGATCTTTTTTTAGTAGGCGCACCTGTATATCTGTTTGAGCCTGGATGGTGAACGGCCATGGCTGATTCCCGAAGAACCCTCCGCTTCCCAGAAGTTCGCCGCCTTGTACGGGAGTAAAAACCAGGTCGCCCGCATTCTCGGGAGTGATGATTTCACCGAAGCCGTGATCGATGAAAATCAGATCGCTCAACTTGTCACCTTGTTGGACCACATATTCGCCGGCTTTGAGAGTCAGTGGGGTCAGGTTTTTAAAGATTGTGTTGGCTTCTTCGGTGTTGAGCCTCTCGTAAAAACCACTCCAGACCATCAGATGGTGATCCTGGCTCAAGTGGGATTCAAAACTCGAGGTCTGTTCCTCAACTGCTGTCTTCTCCATATTGCTGGTTAGTGTGTCGGTCAGAGTCTCGACGAAAATATTACTAAATCCCTCATCGGAATAAGCTGCCGATAAATCAGCTGGATCTGCAGGAATCTGGGCGAGGACCTCATCTTCAATCAGTGAATTCACCTGATTTTCTTGAATATTTTGGAAAGAAATGGTATCGCCGCTGGTATTCTGCTCGATCTTATGCAAGGTATCGGTTGCGGTCCGTACCAGACTATCGTCTAGACCATAACGCTCCTGCCGATCTTCGATCAAAGTCAGTAGGGCCTGTATTGTCTGTGAAGACGGATAAGCAACAAGTTTGTTGCACAATTTGGAGATAAGAAAATCGTGCATATGGCTGCTAAAATTTTCCCGTTGTTCGAAAAGACTGAGTAAGGTTTCCTCAATCTCGGGTTCCTCGAACTGGACTAAGAGGTCAACCAGATGTGCTTTAAGCTCATCATCGATCAACTGCAGTGCCTCGAGCAGACGATCTTTCATTTGATCTCCACCGAGAACCTCAATACAGTTGAGCACCTGTTGCTGGACCCTGATATCCTGATGAGCCAAATGCTTTTTGACTTCACCATACAGAGCGTCATCGCCCAGCCGGCTGACGATCATAATAATATTTCTGGTGACAAACCAGGGTTGTTCCTCATCCAGACAACTGATCAGTATGGGGACGCTCACTTTGCCTATCCGTGGAATGAGATCGACCAGGGCCAGGCGCTCATCCTTGTCATTACTTTGAGCAAGTTTCTGCACAAGAAAACGGGTCCCCTGGTGGCCCATATTGATGAGAATGTTTTCAACCACATCCTTTCGCTGATTCGACTCACTCAGATAGGCATTGGCCATGATATCGAGAACCTCGGGCTCGGCCAGCTTGTCATGAACCCGGGCGATGACTCCATGAATGAGGTTGGTTTTACGCAGATTTTTGTTGCTGATCTTGTTCATGGTAACGATGAGTTGCTCTACCTCATACCATTGCTGGGTAGAGAGCATTTCGACAATGATCCGCTGCAGTTTGAGGCAGACGGCCTCAAAGCCAGCAATAAACTCGCTTTCAAAATAGAGCCATTTAGCTGAAATTCTCGCGACAACAGCGCTTAGTTCCCTGATGTTATTGAG
This sequence comes from Desulfofustis sp., assembly GCA_013042475.1. GTDB lineage: Bacteria > Desulfobacterota > Desulfobulbia > Desulfobulbales > Desulfocapsaceae > JABDQA01. Next base: position 1,806 of record JABDQA010000205.1, on the reverse strand, counting down.
ATAAACTTGCTCGGAGAGCATCATGATTACCATCAGGGAGCGTTCTCGTATCTCGATTGACTCGTCGCAGATGCTTTTCTCCAGTTTGTCTAACAAGACTAGAGCTGTTTTACGCTGATCACCCCGATACAGCTTGAGGATGTGCGGGGCTAAGCTCTGAACGAAACCATCGTTCAAGAAGATATCGAATTTTTCCTGGAGGAAAAGGGCGATGGCCTGATTCAGACGAGCCTCTTCACGCTTGATTTCGGCTTGCAGGAGCGACTGCTTCGCCTTGGCCATGGCCCGGGCTTGTTTTTCCTTGTCGACATCCATGAATTTGCCCTCCAGAAGCTGAGCAGATCAAATAACGACAGTAGTGAAAAAAGATCTTTGGTCAGAAAACGATATACCTACACATTTTATCATAGACGGCGATTATTATACATAGCGACATAAGTCCAATACATCTTACCAGGCTGTGTTACTCGCTGCGGTGCCTGCTCACAGCGCTACCAGGCTGCTCCGCCGGCTCCTCGCTCGTTCCTTGCCTGATTAAGCGTATTGAACTTATGTCGCCATGTATAGTTACCCGTTTTAGTTGTACCTGTATTTGGTGGTCCAGAAAAAATGCGACCGGGTGACGATTGACTCAGGCTGAGGCTGGTTTAAGCAGTGGAAATCCCATTTTTTCCCGCTGATTAACATAGGATTCCGCTACGTTTCTGACAATATTTCTGATCCTGCCAATATACCTGGTTCGTTCGGCAACGCTGATCGCTTTTCTGGCATCCAGCAGGTTGAAAAGATGAGAGCATTTCAAACAATAATCATAGGCTGGCAGCACAAGGTCTTTGGCGATCAGTTTTTTCGCTTCGGCCTCGCATGAATTAAAATAATCGATCATCTTCTCCACGTCGGACTCTTCGAAGTTGAAAGTTGAAAATTCGATTTCGGCCTGATGGAAGATCTCTCCATAACTGATTTCATCATTCCAGGCTATGTCATAGACGCTGTCAACTCCCTGCAGATACATGGCGATGCGTTCGAGACCGTAGGTGATTTCGGCGGTAACAGGTCGCAGATCAATTGACCCGGCTTGCTGGAAATAGGTGAACTGGGTGATTTCCATGCCGTCCAGCCATATTTCCCATCCCAACCCCCAGGCACCAAGAGTAGGCGACTCCCAGTCATCTTCGACGAACCGAATGTCATGTTCGAGCAGATTAAGACCAAACCTTTTGAGACTGTCGAGATACAATTCCTGAACGTCCAATGGTGACGGCTTAATTACTACCTGGTACTGGTAGTAGTGCTGCAGGCGGTTCGGATTGTCGCCGTAGCGTCCATCGGTGGGGCGGCGTGATGGCTGTGGGTAGGCTGCTTTCCAGGGCTCCGGCCCAAGGGCCCTGAGCAGGGTAGCCGGATGAAAAGTCCCGGCGCCAACTTCCATATCATACGGTTGCTGGATTATACACCCCTGTTCGGCCCAGTATTTATCCAGTTCGAATATAATATCCTGGAAATTCATCGATTCTCCTTTGAAAATAGCTGAAAGCCACTCTGGCCAATGTAATTGAACGGTATGGAATTATCTAATAAATCCTGGTTATAATTGCTATCTTGACTTTTGTCCAGCCGATCTACATTATATTTTCCTGATCAAAATCCACAACATTAACCCCCATAATCAGTCTTTAATGCTCACTTTACCTTCCGATAAACAGATTAAATCGCTGCTTGCCGAATCGACAACCATCGCAGTAGTGGGCATGTCGCCTAAAAGCCAGCGGCCAAGCAACTCGGTAGCAGCATATCTGATTGCTC
>JABDQA010000104.1 GCA_013042475.1 Desulfofustis sp. | reverse complement strand
GGGGTACCGGAATAAAACCATTTTCCTGTCGGCAATAACAGATCCCGTGGGACAGTTTGTTGGCCGAGCGATCATCATCCTGAGTGATGATCACTCCACCTGACTTCCGGTTACTCCATGAGTGACTGTCCATCTTTCTCCCGCCAACCATCAATGTTCTTACCCCTTCATAATTCATTGTTACCTATGGAGGTGGGAGAAGTAAATAGGTAGAAATACCTATGCACGCTCGAAGTGATGCGCATTATCTAGGCAATCATTACAATTACAGAGCCTTATCGAAGAAAAATCGGGATAAATTAAAATTTAAAATTTAAAAAAAAGAACAGATTTTTCAGGTTTTCATTTATACCCAACAAACACGTGAAGTAGCAAAGAAAATCGAAACTGGCGAGGGCTTATTAAAGGATCAAGAAAAGTCAAGGATGGTGTTACCATGTCCCCTTGTTTTCCATCGAGGCCCAGGGTTCTTTAACCGGCAATTTTTCCCCCTGCTGCAAAAGCTCTATGGAAATCTGATCGGGGGTCCTGATAAACGCCATATAGCCGTCCCGTGGAGGCCTGAGAATGGTTACCCCTTTGCTCATAAGCATTTCACAGTAGTCATAGATATTATCTACGCTAAAAGCGAGGTGGCCGAAGTTTCTGCCATCACTGTAGGGTTCTTCCTGATCCCAGTTATAGGTCAACTCAATTTCCGGTTCTCCTGGCGCCGTGGCAAAGAAGACAAGGGTGAACCTGCCTGCCTCGACATCTTTTCTGCGGGTTTGGACAAAACCAAGAATATTGGAGAAAAAATCAATGGATTGATCGAGATCCTTCACACGGATCATGGTATGGAGAAATTTCATGGGATACCTCTTGTTTGGTTGTTGCCGGGTAAGAGCATGAGAAGCATGAGTTGAAAAGGCAGGCTGGTGGGAGCGGGGGGAATCGAACCCCCACGGGCACAAGTCCCACGAGATTTTAAGTCTCGGATGTCTACCAGTTCCATCACGCTCCCGAAAAGCCACTCATATTTTCACGACTGTCGTGAAAATACGCCAAAAGCTTTACCACAGCATGGTTAAAGTTGTCAATTGAACGGCCCTCGTGACCATCAATAATACGAGCCATTCTCTACAATTGCACACATATCGCGCACGGCGAGATCAAGTCCGCTGAAAACTGCCCGGGAGATAATCGCATGGCCGATTGACAGTTCCTCTATGGGATCCAACGCGGCAATCGCGGCCGTGTTCACATAGTTAAGCCCATGGCCGGCATTAACCCTAAGACCAAGCAGGTGGGCCTCTTCGGCACTGGTTCTTATCATTTCAAACTCTTCGAATCGGAGCGCCTCATCCTCCGCGTCGGCGTATCTTCCGGTATGCAGTTCCACGAAGGTTGCGCCGATTTCATTGGCCGCCTTTATCTGAGACGAATCGGGATCAATGAACAAAGACACCGGAATTGAAGCTTTGGCCATTTTGTCGATGGTCTTGGCGAGCTTCTTTTGCTGGGAAACCACATCAAGGCCCCCTTCGGTGGTCAACTCCAGTCTTTTCTCAGGCACCAGGGTGACGAGGTCCGGTTTAATCTCAAGCGCAAAATTGATGATCTCCTTGGCAGCGCCCATCTCCAGATTGAGTCGGGTCTTCACCGTCTCCCTCAAAATTCTCACGTCACGGTCCTGGATGTGCCTTCTGTCCTCTCGCAGATGTACGACGATACCTTTGGCCCCTGCCAGTTCACAGATTGCCGCAGCGGCTACGGGATCAGGTTCTTCTATTCCCCTGGCCTGACGGATGGTGGCGACGTGATCGACGTTGACAGCTAGTCGTGGCATGACGATTCTCCTATGTATCTTTAGTTCGGAAAGCAGTTCTTGTTCTTTGTCGAACATGACAGCCGCATCTTTTTCAGAACGCTCATGGTCATAACCGAGCAGGTGGAGCACGCCGTGAACAATGAGCCAGTCCAGGCGTTGTTCACTGGTAATTCCTGACAGGCGCGCTTCCTCGACAGCACGGTCATATGATATTACGACATCACCGAGAATGGGAGGGGAGATGGAGTCAAGAAACGACTCTTCACCGTCGCCAAAAGGAAAACTCAATACATTGGTGGCACCTTCCTTGTGGCGGTAGTGGCTGTTGAGCTCTGCCATCTTACCATCGGTAGTGAGCACCACATTGACATGGTGGAGCGGTACCGCGCACAGTCGAATGATCTGCAGGGAGGTTTTGCGGCAATGATTCAGCAGAGACGCATTCACCTGCGGGTGCTGATTTATCAGTTCTACCGGCATAATGGCTTAACCTCAGTTGCCTGACAACGCAGGCGGGCAAATTAGCCGCTCTGATCCGATTCGTAAGCCTGAATAATTTTCTGTACCAGCGGATGCCTGACCACGTCAGCTTTGCTGAAGCTGCAGAATCCGATGCCTTTCACGTTCTGGAGAAGCTCCCGAGCCTGGACAAGCCCTGATTGTTGATTGGTGGGCAGATCGACCTGGGTTACATCTCCGGTGATGACGGCTTGGGAATCGAAACCTATTCTGGTCAGGAACATTTTCATTTGCTCCCTGGTGGTATTCTGGGCCTCGTCAAGAATAATAAAGGCGTTGGACAAAGTCCTGCCCCGCATGAATGCCAGCGGTGCGATTTCAATGGTTCCCTGATCAATCATATCAAAGGCTTTTTCGGTCCCGAGCATGTCGATCAGGGCGTCGTTTAGGGGACGCAGGTACGGATCAACTTTCTGAGCCAGGTCGCCGGGTAAAAACCCGAGTTTTTCTCCGGCTTCAACTGCCGGACGGGTCAGAATTATCGATCGAACGGTGCCGTTGACCAGGGCTGACACGGCCATGGCGACGGCCAGGTAGGTTTTACCGGTGCCTGCGGGACCGATGCCGAAGACCACATCGTTTTCCCTGATCGAATCGATGTATATTTTCTGGTTTGGCGTTTTGGGTGATATAACCCTGTTTCTGGTAGTCACGTAGACCTTGTCCAGAAATATCTGTTCGAGCCTGGCCTTGGCGTTGGCCTGAAGAATTTTTAGACCGAAGGCGATATCCGATGAAAAAACCGGGTACCCGGTTTGGATCAGACCGTATAGCTGGGTAAGAAGGTTCTCGGTTAAGACTACATCGTGGGTGGGGCCGGAAATGGTGACCGCAGAGCCCCGGGTGTTGATTTTGACGCCGGTGCCGTTCTCAAGTATCTGCAGGTTTTTATTGAGGTCGCCGTAGAGAACCCCGGCGAGTTCGTTGTCATCAAACCGAAGTTCTCTTTTTTCCTGAGCAGCGGCCATATCCTCAACCGCCCTTGAGTTCCTTGTCGATCAATGCCTGGAAACCGGCCAGCGACCGGTTCTTAAGCTTTTTACCGTTGATGAATATGGTCGGTGTTCCTGTGACGCCGGCCTTTTGCGCATCCAGAAGATCTTTATTGACAATCTGCCGAATCTCCGGCGAATTCATATCTTTGTTGAATTTGGCAATGTCGAGCTGAAGTTCGACAGCGATGTTGTCGATCACTTCATTACTGAGCTTTTCGACTCCAAAAAGCTTGTCGTGAAATTCCCAGAACTTGCCCTGCTTATGTGCCGCAAGCGCAGCTCGTGCAGAAGGGTCTGCGAACTTGTGGAAACGCAGCGGCATGTTTTTGAACGCTATTTTTACTGTATCGGGATTTTTTTCGAGCACCTGCTCGAGCAGCGGCACAACCTTGCCGCAATAAGGTCATTCGAAGTCGCTGAACACAGCGACCGTAACCGGGGCATCGGCGTTACCTTTGAACGGGGCGCCGCTGACGTCGACATCGGAGACAAAATCAACCGAATAGACGCTGAAGGATTTGTTATCCTTATCCACCAGCAGCACATTTTCACCTCTGGCATCGGTATCGATGGCTACCACTCCAGGATCGACATCTACGCTGGCTTTGAGATTGCCGTTGGGTTCATAGATAAGCAGTTTATTATTGTCGGTCAGGATATAGATGTACTTGCCATCCACGGATTGAACCATATCGACAGGCGAATAGGGCAGTTGCCATTGCCCGGTTTTGTCGAACAGAAGCTCAGGTTTTCCACTCGGAGAAGCCGCCATCGCCGTCAGGGGAGTTGAAAGCAGTGCCCCGACAGCCAACCCGGCAACGACGAGCCGCTTGTTAAGGTAGAATTTCATGGGTTCCTCACATTTGAATTAATCAAGATGTTTTTTAGAGTTCCGACACCTTATTCGTCGCCAAAATAGCCATTATCTGAACCTTTTACAAGGCAAGAAAAGGAACCTGCCGAGAATAAATAGCTAGTGCCCAAGTTCATTTGATGGTAAGTTATGATGTTCGTTTAAGACTATTGTTGCAGTAAGTTCAGCGCTTGACGCGCTCTGCAACAGTAATTATTCATTGGATTTTTAAACGTGGCACGCAGATAATCAGTGCGAGAGTGGCGGAATTGGTAGACGCGCTGGTCTTAGGAACCAGTATCATCGATGTGTGGGTTCGAGTCCCTCCTCTCGCACCACTGATTACGACACTGTTGTGAACAGAAACCAGAAGTAATTGACCAGAGGATGTCAGCAGATGGATGTAAAAGTAGAAGAAGTCAACGCCTTAACTAGAAAAGTAACAATTACTCTTCCAGCCGATGAGGTCAAGGGCAAGATTAATAAAGCCTATACCAAGCTTCAGAAAGAAGCCAAGATGAAGGGATTCAGGCGGGGCAAGGTGCCGCGTTCGGTTATAGAAAAAACTTACAAACCTCAGGTAGAGGCCGAAGTCGGTGAAGAGCTCGTTCAGGAAACTTACTTTGATATCATCGAAAAACAGGATTTCGACCCGGTAGTTCACCCGGAAATCGATGAACCTGCTTTTAATGGCGACGGGTCTTTTACTTACGTGGCCAAAGTTGATATCCGCCCTGATTTCGAATTGGGTGAGTACAAAGGCATCGAGGTTGAAGAGGTAGACACCGATGTGGAGGAGGGTGCCATTGATTTCGAGCTTGGTAGAATCCAGCGCGAGATGGCAGCCCTGAAGAATGTCGAAGATCGCGCAGTGGCAATGGATGACATCGTGGTGGTCGATTACCAGGGTTACCACAAGGGTAACCCGATGAAGCACGTGAAAAACGAGGACTTCACTGTGGACGTCGGCAAGGGACAGATGGACCCTGAATTCGAGGCCAAACTGATCGGTATGAAAAAAGGGGAAGATGCCAGCCACGAGGTGGAGTTCCCCGAGAAGCATCCCAACCCCATTCTGGCCGGTAAAAAAGTTGAGTTCAGGATCGAGGTGAAGGATGTCAAGGAACGGGTGCTCGCTGAACTCGACGACGAATTCGCCAAAGACGTTAACGAAAAATTCGAAACGCTCGACGACCTCAAAGCGATGATAAGAGAACGGCTCGAGGGTGACAAGAAGAGTGCCGCAGAAGGTGAGCTCAACGATAGAATCATGAAAAAACTGCTCGAGAATCATCAGTTCGAGGTACCGGAAAGACTGGTACGTTTTGAGGTCGAGCAGATGATCAAGCAGACCGAGGAGCAGCTCGAAAAATCGGGCATGGACCTCGAGTCGGCAGGCCTGAATCGTGAGGAGTTAGCCAAGAACAACGAGCCGATTGCGATTCAGCGTGTCACCGGTGATTTTATTTTAAAAAAGATCGCCGAAGTAGAGGATATCAAGGTACAGGATGAAGATCTCGACCGGGCCTTCAAACGAATCGGCGACCAGTATTCCATGCCCGTTGACCGGGTAAAGGAGTTCTTTAAAAGCCGTGACGATCTGCTCCCTCTGATGAACGAGGTGCTGAACGAGAAAATTCTGAACTTTCTCAAAGAGGAGGCTCAGTTTCAGAAGCCTAAAAAAAAGCAAGACAAAGAGCCCGCTGTTGAGGAGCCGCAGGAGGCTGAGGTGTCTTCCGGGGAAAAGGAAGAATAGCTTTCTAGGTGGGATGTTCCTGTCCCGATTAAACAACGGGAGTCGGTTGATTAATTCGCCATCGGCTTTACCATATTTGAAATTAATTTCGACTGCAAAGGCGGCTGCCTATTGCAGTCGAACCATTTAAAGGGATGAGATATGAACCTGATACCAATGGTAGTCGAGCAAAGCCCTCGAGGTGAACGGGCCTACGACATTTATTCCCGTCTTCTGAAAGAGAGGATCATTTTCCTTGGTTCTGCTGTCAGCGACGACGTCTCTAATGTTATCATTGCCCAGCTGCTGTTTCTCGAGGCAGAAGACCCGGACAAGGACATCACCTTTTACATCAACTCACCAGGCGGGGTTGTCAGTTCCGGGTTGGCCATCTACGATACCATGCAGTTTGTCAAATGTGATATCGCTACGCTCTGCATGGGACAGGCTGCCTCGATGGGAGCCCTGTTGTTGGCTGCCGGCACCGAAGGCAAGCGCTATGCACTGCCCAACTCCAGAATCATGATTCATCAACCCATGGGAGGTTTTCAGGGCCAGGCAACCGATATCGATATTCATGCCAAAGAAATTCTGCGCCTGCGCGAGGACCTCAATAAAATTCTGTCTAAACACACCAAGCATACAGTAAAAAAGATCAGTACAGACACCGAAAGGGATAATTTCATGAGCGCCGACGAGGCCAAAAAATATGGTATAATAGACAAAGTCCTCGTCAAACGAACCGAGCCGGGTAAGGAAGATTGAAATGAGCGAATTCGAGAATAAAGGTCCGGACTGCAAATGCTCATTCTGCGGTAAGAACCAGGATGAAGTCGAAAAGCTGATTGCCGGTCCGGATGTCTATATCTGTGATGAGTGCATTGAACTGTGCAATGAGATCGTACTGGAAGAGGATGAAGGTGTCGATCAACTGGATGGGCACGACGATTTTCAGCCCGGCACACTGAAGCCGATGGAAATCAACGAATATCTCGACCAATACGTGATCGGCCAGGAGCGGGCAAAGAAAATCCTCTCGGTTGCCGTTCATAACCACTACAAGCGTATCGACGCCCCGGAAGCTGATGACGATGTCGAGCTGCAGAAATCAAATATCATTCTCATCGGACCGACCGGTTGTGGAAAAACGCTGATGGCCCAGACCCTGGCCAAAGTTCTGCAGGTTCCATTCTGTATTGCCGATGCCACTACGCTTACCGAAGCCGGCTATGTCGGCGAGGACGTCGAGAATATTCTCGTCAATCTGCTTCAGGCAGCCGATTACGATATTGAAAAGGCCGAACGAGGAATCATCTATATAGACGAGATTGACAAGATCGCCAGAAAATCGGACAGCCCGTCGCTTACCCGCGACGTCTCAGGCGAAGGCGTACAGCAGGCCTTACTTAAAATCATCGAGGGAACCGTCGCCTCGATTCCGCCAAAGGGCGGCAGGAAGCACCCACAACAGGAACTGGTGAAGATCGACACCACCAATATCCTGTTCATCGTGGGCGGTGCCTTCGTGGGGCTCGATTCGGTGATCAAGCGCAGGTCTGGTACAAAATCCATTGGCCTCACCGCTGAAATCGTCAGCGAATCAAAGAAAAAACTGGGGGAGATCCTGTCCACTGTCCAGCCCGAGGATCTTCTCAAATTCGGGCTTATCCCTGAATTGGTTGGCCGTCTGCCGGTAATAGCGACGATGAAAGAGCTGGTCGAAGAGGATCTCGTACGCATCTTGAAAGAGCCCCGGAATGCGCTGACCAAGCAGTATCAGAAACTGTTCCAATTTGAAAACATCCAGCTCCGCTTTACCGAGGGGGCGCTTACCGCCATCGCCCAGAAATCTCTCGAGAGAAAGTCCGGTGCCAGGGGGCTTCGTTCAGTGCTCGAAGAGGCAATGCTTGATGTCATGTACGACTTGCCGTCCAAACACAACGTGCAGGAATGCGTGATCAGCGAGCAGGTAATAACAAACGGAGATTATCCGGTTATACTTTATCAGAACTCGTCCTCCGACGATGAAAGGAAAAGTGCATAGCCTTAAAGCGGCTAACCACATTATTTAGAGATCAAATATGAGCAATACCCTTCCCGGCACCAAGCTGTACCCGTTGATGCCGCTGCGCGACATAGTCATCTTCCCACACATGGTCGCACCGCTGGTGGTCGGCAGAAAACAGTCGATCCAGGCATTGGAAGATGCAATGGAGAAGCGTACTGAGATATTTCTGGTAACCCAGATCAATGCAGGAGAAGACGAGCCCGGTCCGGAGGGCATTTACCGGGTCGGCACCCTTGCTTCCGTCATGCAGTTGCTCAGGCTTCCCGACGGCACCATCAAGGCGCTGGTGGAGGGAAAGCGACGGGCGCATATCGTCTCTTACGTACCGCATGACAAATTCATGCAGGTCGAACTCCAGGAATTCATCGACGATGCCAGCGTCACCAGCCAGGTAACCGCCTATGAACGGGAACTGCGCAAGTACTTCGAGCAGTATTCAACGATCAATAACAAGATCGCAAAGGAAGTGGTCAAGTCGGTTCAAACCATCGACGATCCCAAAAAGCTTGTCGATGTAATCTGTGCCCATCTGCCGCTCAGGGCTGAGGAGAAGCAGAAAATACTCGAATGTACCACGCTTCTGGAACGGGTTGAAAAGATTCTAGATATCCTGAGCCGTGAAATAGAACTGGCCGAAATCGAAAAAGAGATCAACGCCAGGGTCAAAGCCCGGATGAGTAAGACCCAGAGAAACTACTACCTGAGTGAGAAGGTCAAAGAGATCCAGAGTGAGATGGACCAGGGCGACGAAGGGCTCGATGACCTCGAGGAACTCGAGGAGGCCATACAAAAGAAGAAGCTTCCTAAGCTGGCCAAAGAAAAGGTAACCAAGGAGCTCAAGAAGCTCAAGTCGATGCCGCCGATGTCCGCTGAGACCACTGTGGTGCGCAACTACATCGACACCATCCTGAGTCTGCCCTGGAAGAAGAAAACCAAAAGCGTCATTGACATCAACAAGGCGGAAACGATCCTTGATGAAGACCACTACGGACTGCACAAACCCAAGGAGAGGATTCTCGAATACCTGGCAGTACAGGCCCAGGTTAAGAAAATAAAAGGTCCGATTCTCTGCCTCGTGGGTCCGCCCGGCGTGGGTAAAACCTCTATCTGCCGATCGGTGGCCAGAGCCCTCAATCGCGAGTTCGTGCGCCTTTCCTTGGGCGGTGTGCGCGACGAAGCGGAAATCAGGGGCCACCGGAGAACTTATATCGGCGCTTTGCCCGGCAAGATAATCCAGTCCATGCAGCGGGCCGAGGTCTGCAATCCGGTGTTCTGTCTAGATGAAGTCGACAAGATGTCCATGGATTTTCGCGGAGATCCATCTTCTGCACTGCTCGAGGTGTTGGACCCTGAACAGAACTCCGCGTTCAACGATCATTATCTCGATATTGATTACGATCTCTCAGAGGTGTTTTTCATAACCACGGCCAACAACCTGCACGGCATTCCAGTACCGTTGCAGGACCGGATGGAGATCATCCAGATCAGCGGCTACACCGAAGAGGAAAAGCTGAAAATAGCCCAGGGCTTTCTGCTTCCCAAGCAATTGGAGGCCAATGGCTTTGAAGACAAAGACATTTCCCTGACCGACGGATCCATTCTCGAGATCGTCAGACGTTACACCAAGGAAGCCGGAGTTAGGGACCTGGAGAGAAATATCTCGTCGATCTGTCGCAAAATCGCCAGGGATCGGCTCAAGAAGGGACTCAAGGAGAAAAAATATCGTGTCAGCGCACAATCGGTGCTCAAATATCTCGGCACCCCGAAATATCGTTTCGGACTTGCTGAGGAAAAGGGGAAGATCGGCTTATCCACCGGTCTCGCCTGGACCGAGTTCGGCGGCGACCTGCTGCAGATCGAGACCACGCTGATGGCAGGATCCGGCAAGCTGATCATCACCGGCAAGCTCGGAGATGTCATGCAGGAGAGTGCCCAGGCGGCCCTGAGTTACGTTCGTTCAAGGGCTGAAAGACTCGGCCTTGAATCCGATTTTTATCAAAAGCTCGACATCCATGTGCACGTCCCTGAAGGGGCTATCCCCAAAGACGGTCCTTCGGCCGGTATTACGATCGCCACGGCGATCACTTCGGCGTTGATCCAGAAACCGGTGAAGCATCACCTGGCCATGACCGGCGAGATCACCCTGAGGGGCAGGGTACTTCCCATCGGCGGCCTGACCGAGAAACTGCTGGCTGCCAACAGGGGAAATATCAGCAACGTACTGATCCCCAAGGACAACGAAAGAAACCTCAACGATGTGCCCATGAAAATCAGGAAGAAGCTGACCGTAACCCTGGTTGAGCACATGGACGAGGTGCTTGAACAGGCGATCATCCTCGACGAGGGAGAAACCCTTTTCAAGGACAGCGCAATTAACGCTGTTTACAATGAAATAACCCTGTCAGGTCACAATACTACGCAATGATATTTTGCTTGACTGGGTAGGGTTAAGTTGGTAAATACACGACACGCTTTTCCGGGCGGGTAGCTCAGTTGGGAGAGCATCGGCCTTACAAGCCGAGGGTCACAGGTTCAAGCCCTGTTCCGCCCACCACTTTTCACCGCCACATGGAGCGGTAGTTCAGCTGGTTAGAATGCCGGCCTGTCACGCCGGAGGTCGCGGGTTCGAGTCCCGTCCGCTCCGCCAGTAAGAGCAAGGGTTTCAGCGATTTGCTGAGACCCTTTTTCTTTTTCCGATATGCATTTTTTATGCATTTTTCAGTTCGAGTTTGCCAGATTATCTAGTACATCGACCTGCCTTTTGTCGCCCTCCGGCTTGAGTAGATG
>JABDQA010000202.1 GCA_013042475.1 Desulfofustis sp. | reverse complement strand
TAGCAGCCCATCACCAGGGGACGCTCGTTTCCCTCACGGTCTTGGTAATAGGCATGCATCGATTCTGAATAGGAAGTACCGAGTTTGAAGATATGTCCCACTTCGATACCTTCCACCAATCGTATGGAGCTGCCGCAGGCTGGACACGGGTCGGCCTTGGTCAGTCGCCTGAAATCGTCGATCTCCTGCGTCTTGAAATCCCGTTCGTGGTTGACATTCTGCAGGTGAAAGTTCTTTTCGCTGGCGCCCACCGTAAAATTAACCAAGGTGGTTACCTCCTGGTCGGCGAGCAACCGTATCCTGGAGCCGATTGGCCCAAGATAACCGCTCGGTGCACCGGTGGCATCGTAGATTTCCTTGTCGTCGGCGGGCCTGATGTCGGAAGCACCCAGAAAATTCTTGAGCTTGACCTCTTCCAGCTCCCGGTCGCCGCGCAACAGCACGGCTACCGGTTCACCGTCGGCCAGGTAGACGAGGGTCTTGACCAGTTTGTCCGGTGTAATGCCAAGAAATTCACAGACACTGTTGACCTTGCGCTTACCGGGCGTTTCAACCCGAATGATTTCCAGGCGCTCAGCATCACGCTCCCGCTCCGCCACCCGGACCTCGGCCTTTTCGAGATTTGCTGCCCAGTTGCAGTCGCTGCAGACGGCAATGGTATCTTCACCGGTATCGGCGAGCACCATGAACTCGTGGGAGAAGCTGCCGCCAATCGCGCCTGAGTCTGCCTGCACGCAGCGGAATTCAAGCTTGCAGCGCTCAAATATTCGGTTGTAGGCATCATACATTTTCCGGTACGACATCTCGGCTGCCTCATCATCGACGTCGAACGAGTAGGCGTCTTTCATGATGAATTCGCGTCCTCTCATGAGCCCAAAGCGAGGCCGTATCTCGTCTCGGAACTTGGTCTGGATCTGATAGAGATTCACCGGCAGATCCCTGTAGGAGTGCATCTCCTTGCGGGCTATATCGGTGATCACCTCCTCGTGCGTGGGGCCGAGACAGGACTCCCTCTCGTGACGGTCCTTGAAACGCAGCAGTTCGGGTCCGTATTTCTCGTAGCGACCCGACTCCTTCCAGAGATCGGCCGGCTGTACCATCGGCATCGACAATTCCTGGGCACCTGCCCGGTTCATTTCTTCGCGAACGATGTGCTCCACCCTTCTGATGGCCGCAAGCCCATAGGGAAGATAGGTATAAATGCCGGAGGTCAGCTGCTTGATGAAGCCGGCGCGAAGCATCAATTGATGACTGATAACCTCGGCTTCGGATGGTACCTCCTTCATTGTCGGAATCAACATCTGTGAATAACGCATAGTTCCCTTTTACACGGACTGGTTTGATTTTTCCTGTTTATCTGCTTGGAGACGCTCGCTCTCCATCTTCTTCAGCTCCTCCATGAAGACGCTCAAAAGTTGCTCCTCAGGAACCCGATTGACGATCTCACCTTTCTTGAAAATAATACCCTTACCGCGCCCACCGGCCACTCCGATATCAGCCTCCCGGGCCTCTCCGGGACCATTGACGACGCAGCCCATCACCGCCACCTTGAGCGGCGACTTCATTGTCTGAATGTACTCTTCCACTTCCTGGGCCAGGGCGAACAGGTCAATTCCGGTACGGCCGCAGGTGGGGCAGGAAATGAGCTCAGGTCCCCTTTCGCGGATTTTCAGGGACCGTAGAAGCTCATAGGCTACCCGAATCTCTTCGACGGGGTCCCTGGTCAAAGAGATTCTGAAGGTATCGCCGATTCCCTCGCTGAGAAGTATTCCCAATGCAACGCTGGATTTTACCGTGCCGCCAATTAACCCTCCTGCCTCAGTCACGCCGAGATGCAGCGGATAATCAAGCATCTTGGACAGCGCTCGATACCCACAAATAGTGGTCAGCACATCGGCCGATTTGATCGAGACTTTCATTTCCTGATAGCCATATTTTTCAACCAGCCTGACGTTTCTTACCGCACTCTCGATCAGGGACCGGGGATTGTCTGCCGTCGGATAGCCGTATCGCTCAAGCAGATCCTTCTCGATGGAACCGCTGTTGACGCCGACCCGGATAGGTACCTGGTGATGCTTGGCCGCATCGACGACGTTATTGAGTTTTTCGGCACCGCCGAGATTACCCGGGTTGATTCTGATGCCCTGGGTGCCATGCTCCATCGCTGCCACCGCGAGTCGCCAGTCGAAATGGATGTCGGCTATCAGGGGAATGGTGATCGCTTCCCTGATTTGTCGAAGCGCCCTGGCCGCATCCAGATCGGGAACGGCTACCCTAATAATCTCACAGCCAGCAGCTTCAAGCCGATGAATCTGCTCCGCTGTCTTCTCGGCATCGGCGGTATCGGTATTAGTCATCGACTGGACGCTGATCGGCGCACCCCCGCCAATCAGTAAATCGCCTAATCGAATCTGTCTTGTGTTCCTCCTGATTATCATTAATGCTATCCCGATGTCAGCGGACTTACCAGGCTCAATTGTACATCTGAAGAGCGCACATAATCGGGTGTGGCTGAATCGATGTCGAGAAAATTGCCCGATTCCAGCGATCCCGATGCCAGAAACCCTATGTTTGCAGCCTGGGGCGCAACTATCCAGGGCAGAAATTCAACCGATTCGTCGAGCAGTTCGCTGAAAATGTCATTATACACACGCACGCCGCCACCCGCCAAGGTCACCGGCTCCTTAATCAGCGCGACCAGTTTATCCGGAGGCATGACGGCTGGATCTGAACAGCGAACCGTTCGACTGCCTGGCTCGCATCGGTAAAAACAGCAATAAACCTCCTTTTTCCTGGCATCCATAACCACGCAGGTGAGCCGCTCAGAGCGGACTTCTACGGCAATGGCATCAAGCGAGCTTATGCCGATTAGCGGCAATCCCTTGCCGTGGGCGAACCCCTTGGCGATGGCCATACCGATGCGTAGTCCGGTAAAACTACCCGGACCGGTACCCACTGCCAAGGCGGAGAGATCATCGATGTTCATCTCAGTGGTCTGCAGCAGCCAGTCGATGGCTCCCAACAATCGCTTTGAATGGGTGACACCTGAATCGAAACTGAGCGCACCCACCACCTTACCTTCATGCAAATCCCCACGGGTGATGGCTATCGAGCAATTGCTGGTCGCCGTATCAAAGGCGAGTATTACCGGGGCAGAGCTCATTGGCTGAAGATTCTGACAATATCGTTGTAAAAGACGAAAAGCATCAAGGTGCCAAGTAGGGCGATGCCAATTTGCTGGGCCATGATCTGCGCCCTTTCGCTGAGCGGCTTGCGCCTAATACCCTCGATGGTCAGAAAGACCAGATGTCCGCCATCAAGTACAGGAATTGGCAACAGGTTGAGAATGCCCAAATTGACACTGAGCAACCCCATGAAGTGAGCCAGATTGAGCCAGCCGGCCCGGGCCTGTTCACCGGCCAGCTGGGCGATCAGGATAGGTCCGCCGAGTTCGGAGGCCGGAACCACGTTCTGGATGATCTTGACCACGCCCATAAAAGTCAGATAAATGAACATCCAGGTCTGCCAGACTCCTGACTGCAGGGCCTCGAAAAATCCAGCCCTGCGGTAGTCGATCTGTTCCTTCTTGACGATGCCGATCATGAACCGCTTCTCGACCTCTTCACCAAACAGGTTGGTAACGCTGTCGAGCCTCGGAATGACCGGAATGATTAGTTGCTCCTCACCTCGTACAACGGTGAATTCAAGCTGCCGTCCTTCACTCTCGGATACTGTGGTGAGCACCTCCATCCAGCCGTTGATGTCACGACCGTCGATGCCGATGATGGTATCACCCACCTCTATCCCGGCAGTTGCGGCCGGCGACTGCGAATTTACCTCGCCAATCTCAGTTGTATCCCTGTTCTCGGGGATGCCCATTACCAGGAAAATGAGAAAAAACAACAGGACGGAAAAGAGCAAATTGAAGACAGGGCCGGCAAGGACGATAAAAAATCGATTCCAGACCGGCCTGGCAGCGAAAGACCGCTCCCCATCCTCCTCGGTTGCTTCCTCAGGGTTTTCACCAAGCATTTTGACATAGCCGCCGAGGGGGAATACCGAGATCAGATACTCGGTTTCGCCTACCGTTTTACTGATAAGTTTGGGGCCGAAGCCGAGAGAGAATTTGAGAACTTTGACCTTGAACAATTTGGCCACCAGAAAATGGCCAAGTTCATGGACAAAAATGAGAACGCCAAGAACAACAATGAAGGAAACCAAGGTATTCATAATTGGGGTAATTCAGGAAACTGTCTGATATTTTTTCTAAGGAATCAGAGATTCGGCTATTTTCCTTGCCTCTTCGTCGATTTCAATGAGCCCATCCAGATCGAGGTCAACGCCGCTTTCAATGCGGTCCATGGTCTGCTCGACGATGGCAGATATCTGCGGAAAAGCAATTCTCATATCGAGAAAAGCTGCAACGGCGACTTCATTTGCCGCGTTCAGTACAGCACTGCAGGCTTCTCCACGCTCGAGCGCCTCAAAGGCGAGCCGCAGGGCCGGAAAACGGGCATAGTCCGGTTCGTAAAACTCAAGATCGCTGCATTGCCACAGATTCAAAGGTTTCAGCCCCAGAGCGATGCGCTCCGGATACGACAGGGCATAGGCGATTGGAATTTTCATGTCCGGTATGCCCAACTGAGCCAGTACCGAACCATCCTGATACTCGACCAGGGAATGAACGATGGACTGCGGATGGACGACTACGCTGATGGCCTGCGGCGCCATATTAAATAGCCAATGAGCCTCGATAACCTCAAGTCCTTTATTCATCATGGTGGCCGAATCGATACTTATTTTCTTGCCCATGGACCAGTTCGGATGAGCAAGCGCTTCGTCACAGCTTACGTTGAGAAGGTCATCGATCGGTGTATGCAGAAACGGCCCGCCTGAAGCTGTGAGGATAAGCTGCGAGACATCTTCACGCCGCCCCGCTTCAAGAGCTTGAAAGATGGCGCTGTGTTCGGAATCTATGGGCAGCAATCTCACCCCGTTTTCCTGCACTTTCTGCATCACCAGCTTGCCGGCCACAACCAGCGTCTCCTTATTGGCCAGTCCGATGTCCTTTCCTGCTTCGATGGCGCCGATGGTGGGAAGCAGGCCGGCAGCACCGACCACTGCACAGATGGTCATGCTCACCTCTTGCAGGGAGGCCACTTCGACATTGCCATTTAGGCCCCAAACGATCCGCTCTCTGAACTCACCCGGAAGCAGAGCTGCAAGCTCATCAGCGTGAATTTCGTCAAGCACCGAGATACGTTTCGGCTTGAACTCAAGCACCTGGTCGCTCAGCAGTTTGACATTGCGGCCGGCGGCCAGACCCAGTATCTGAAATCGATTGGGGAATTGACGGACGATATTGAGCACATTAATGCCGATCGACCCGGTCGAACCGAGCAGGGCAAGATTCTTCATCAGAAACCTGAATAGATAAGCATATAGTAGAGTACCGGGGCAGCCATCAGCAGGGAATCGACCCGATCAAGCACGCCACCGTGACCGCCGAGCAGTGTTCCTGAATCTTTGACCTGATAGCCTCTCTTGATAACCGACTCCACCAGGTCACCCATCATCCCTGCGACCGACAGCAGCACCGCCAGCACAGCCACACCCCACAGGGGTGCTGACACCGGAAAGATAAAGGCAAGCACGACGCCCGCCACCACTCCGCCGGCAATGCCCCCCATACCGCCCTCCACAGTCTTGTTGGGGCTAATGTTGGGACAGAGTTTGCGCTTTCCCAACCGGGAACCAACATAGTAGGCTCCGGTATCAGATCCGGCCGTTATCGCCGTCAGGATAATCAGCCAGGATGCACCGTCAGCCAGTCCCCTCAGAAGGATCAAATGGGCGGCGAGAAAACCGATACAGATAAGTCCCAAAGCGCCTCTTGATAGTATCATGAGAGGCGTTTCGAAGCGCTGATAGTGGAAAAATACATACAAAGCCAGTCCGATAAAGCCGAGAAGCAGGCCGGCCGGCACCACTGCTGCGGATGTACGGCAAAAGAGTGCGGTGATTATGGGTAAAATAATGAGTAACGGCAGCAGAATCCGGTCCGATTCGTACAGGTAATCGGCAAATGCCATCCGACCGTACTCACGGCTGCCAAGAAACCCGATCACCACCATGACGCCCCAAAAGAGCTGAAATGATCCCAGCACGAGCAGGAGCAGCCAGCCCAGTGCCAGAAGTATGCCGGGGATGGTTCGGTTCATGACTTCCTGTCCGTGATCTGCTCCCCGGTTTTCCCGAACCTGCGTTCTCTTTTCTGATATTCCAGCAAAGCCTTGCGATAGGACAGTTTTCTGAAGTCCGGCCACATGGTGTCGGTGAAATAGATTTCTGCATAGGAGGCCTGCCAAAGAAGGAAATTAGACAGACGCTGTTCTCCGCCGGTTCTAATCACCAGATCAGGATCCGGCTGCCCCACGGTATAAAGGTTATCCGAGAGAATCTGGTGGTCGATCTGCTCCGGTTTCAAGTGCTTGTCCAGACAATCTTGGGCAATATTTTTTGCGGCTCTGCAAATCTCGTCCCGGGCCCCATAGCTCAGGGCCAGATTGAGTACCATTTTTTCGTTGCTGGCAGTGCGGCTGACTGTCTCTTCCAGGGTACAGCGGACACCGCTGGGGAGCTTGGTAAGCTGTCCGAGACAATTGAGGCGGATTTCATTTTTCTCCATCCTGCCGAGTTCTGAGACCAGATAGGACTTGAGGATGTTCATCAGGCCCGACACTTCCTGTTCCGGCCGATTCCAGTTTTCTGAAGAGAAGGCGTAGAGGGTAAGGTGGCCAATACCTAGTTCACGAGACATCTCAACGATTTCCCTGACTGAATCGGCACCCACTTTATGGCCATAAATCCTCGGCTTTTTACGACTTCTTGCCCAGCGGCCATTGCCGTCCATGACAATAGCCACATGGCGGGGCAGAAGGTCAGGATCAAGGGGGGCCGGGTCACTCATTAATCGATAGCAGGCAGGGGGTAGAGTGGATGTCCAGCGCTTAGACGTCCATCACCTCTTTTTCCTTCGACCCGCTAATCTCGTCTATCTGAGCGATGTACTCATCAGTTTCGGACTGAGCTTCATCCTGGAGTTTGAACAGGTCGTCCTCGGATATTTCTTTATCTTTTTTCTGCTTTTTCAGCTGATCGATAGCCTCACGACGTATATTTCTGATCGCCACCCGGAACTCTTCAGCAATCTTTTTGACCTGCTTGACCAGTTCCTTGCGCCGCTCCTCGGTCAGCTGGGGAATATTCAAGCGGATGATTTTGCCATCGCTGACCGGAGTCAGGCCGATATCTGATTTCAGGAGTGCCTTTTCGATGGCACCCAGTACCTGAGGATCCCAGGGCTGGATAGCGATTGTTCGACTTTCGGGGATGGTCAGGGTGCTTACCTGGTTGAGCGGCATATCACTGCCGTAGGCTTCAACCTGGATGCCGTCCAGTAAGGCCAGCGACGCACGGCCCGTACGTACCTTGGCCAGTTCGTTCTTGAATGCCTCGACGCTCTTTTCCATTTTCTCAGCCATTTCCAGAATCACATCACTCATATCTTCACCCGTTTCGTTGAATTGAAAGTGGTTATTTATTCCGAGCTGATCAAGGTTCCCACATTTTCACCAAGGACCGCTTTGCAGATGTTGCCGGGTACGGTCATATCCATCACCAAGATGGGTTTCTTATCTTCCTTTGCAAGGGCGATACCGGCTGCATCCATTACCCGAAGACCTTGTTTGAGTACTGTATCGTAGGTGAGCCGGTCATATTTGACCGCATCTGAGTATTTTACCGGATCTTTGTCGTAAACGCCATCAACCTTGGTGGCCTTGATGATCAGGTCGGCATCGATTTCCAACGCCCTGAGCACACCGGCTGAATCGGTGGTGAAATAGGGATTGCCCGTGCCAGCGGCAAAAATCACCGTTCGGCCCTTTTCAAGGTGCCTCGTTGCCCGTCGCCTTATGTAAGGCTCGCAGACTGACTGCATCGGTATAGCCGACTGCACCCTGGTGTCGACACCGCAGCGTTCCAGTGCATCCTGCATGGCCAGGCTGTTCATCACCGTAGCCAGCATACCCATGTTGTCGGCGGTGGAACGATCCATACCTTTACTGGCCCCGGCTACACCTCTGAAAATATTTCCGGCCCCGATAACCAGCCCGGTTTCTACTCCCAGAGCAACGACGGCTTTAATCTCCGTGGCGACAAAATCGATAACGGTAGTGCTGATGCCAAACGAATTCTCACCCATCAAGGCTTCGCCGCTCAATTTCAAAAGTATACGCCGATATTTGACCTGCATCGCAGCACCCCTGATGTTTATTGGATGGTTTCGGGCTCAGACCCGGAACCGCTTTACGCTTATTCCACGCCGATCTGAAAGCGGGCAAACCTTTTTACGGAAATATTCTCGCCCATTTTACCCACGCAGTCGGTTAGAAGATCCTGGACACTGAGGTCGGGATCTTTGACATATTTCTGCTCGAGCAAGCAGATTTCAGCAAGGAATTTATCAATTTTACCAGAGACTATCTTCTCCACGATATTTTCCGGCTTGCCCGATTCCAGCGCCTGCTGCACGTAGATATCCTTTTCCCTGGCCAGGACATGGGCAGGTACATTCTCGCGGTCGATTGACACCGGATTGGTGGCGGCAATGTGCATGGCCAGATCGCGTGCCAACTCATGGAACTGGTCTGTCTTGGCGACAAAGTCAGTTTCACAATTGAGTTCGATCATGACACCGAGCTTGCCACCGGCGTGAATATAGGTCTCGACAACACCTTCGGAAGTGGCTCGACCCGCCCGTTTGGCGGCAACCGCCAAACCTTTTTTGCGGAGCAGATCCACCGCCTTTTCCATATCTCCGTCGGTTTCACTCAGTGCCTTTTTGCAATCCATCATTCCGGCGCTGGTTTTGTCGCGCAGATCTTTTACCATCTGGGTGGTAATCTTCATGATATTCCTCCGTACATGGCTGCACCGCTTCGCCAGTCGATGCAGGTCCTCTTGTCTTTTAGCTGATGTAATAACTTGTTAAGGGGCAGCAGAACTCGAAAGCAACTCAGACAGAACTCTGCCGTAATGAAAAGGGGCTCTCAGAACTCGGCCCCTTTGATTTTTCCGTCTACTTGTGCTGGCTAGTTGCTGTTGGGCTCCTCGGCAGCTTCGACCGATTCCTCGGGCTCGGCAGCTTCCAGCGCGGTATCCTGCTCGGCGTCGGCCATTGCCGCCTCCACCGCCTCTTCAGAGGCTTCTTCACCATCACGCATTGCCTGTCCCTGGAGGACTGCCTCGGCCACGTAGTAGCTGACCAGCTTAATAGCCTTGATGGCATCGTCATTACCAGGAATCAGATAGTCGATGCCATCCGGATCACAGTTGGTGTCGGTGATGGCAATAATTGGGATACCGAGCTTTCTGGCCTCGTTGACAGCAATCGTTTCTGCTTTGGGGTCGACCACGAAAATGGCGCTCGGAAGCACCCTCATATCCTTGATGCCGCCAACGTTGCGCTCGAGTTTCACCCGCTCCTTCTCCATCTGCAGGATTTCTTTCTTGGGGAACTTGTTGATGGATCCATCTGTCTGCATCGATTCGATGGACTTGAGCCGCTCGACACTGGTTTTGATCGTCTGGAAATTGGTCATCATCCCGCCGAGCCAGCGATGGTCAACGTAATACATATCGCAGCGCTTTGCTTCTTCGCGGATAATTGCCTGGGCCTGGCGCTTGGTGCCGACAAAGAGCAGCGTTCCTCCACCAGCGATTTCGTTGGTAATGAAATCGCACGCTTTGTCGAACATGCGCTTGGAAATGTCCAGGTTGATGATATAAATGCCGTTGCGCGGTCCATAGATATAGGGTTTCATTTTCGGGTTCCAGCGTCTGGTCTGGTGACCGAAATGCAGGCCCGCCTGGAGCATCTCTTTAACACTTGCGTTTGCCATGGGTAACCTCCTTCTGGTTGTTCCTCCATTCCCCGATGATCGGCTCTTTGCCGACACCAGATTGGCAGGGAATGTGTGTATTTACTACCTTTCCACTGACGCCCCACGATGAAGGGCGCAAAACATTTTCTTTTAACATAAAACCCGCCGTCCTGCAAGCATTCGGCGGGTACAACTACGGTTCCCACCGAGGGGTTATTTTTTGATCAAGGCGGACCTGCTGCCCAGGATATCTTTGAGCCACTCGAAACCGAATTTCAGCAGTTCCACATCCTTTTCATTTATCTTCTTTTTCTGCTCCCGGCTGAGGCGGTAGTGATCGAGCAGGTGCTGGGCTGCGGCAAACTCTCTGAATCCATCGATATCGTAGCAGACCATAAAGGCCAGCTGCTGTTTGGGACCGCCGCTGCCCTCTCCTTTCCAGGGGTTGGAGCCAAACAGGGTATCAACTTCTGCCCAGCGGTCATTCATCTGGTTGAACTGCTCAAGGTATTGGCTTCTTATCCACTGCTTCACGGTATTCTGCTGCGGCTCATAGTGGCCTTTGCAATAGCCGTGATTGGTCAGGAAGTAAAATTCTTTCGGACGACCTCGCTCGACACTTCTGTCGACGGCCCGTTCCAGCGGGTATGTCCGGCAGGCAGCGGGACGATCCTCGTAGACCGTACACCCCTGATCGCTTAAAAACGGGCATTGAAATTTCTGACCGTTCGCAACCAGTTTGAGAATCACGGTAGGAAAATAGGGGTTTGCCCCCTTCTTCAACTCCGTGTGGGTATGCATGAAGGTTTCCGAATCCAGCGCCAGCCGTTTTCTCAATCTGATAATGTCGTAGGGATAAAGATCGAGTTCGACGTTTTTACAGCAGACGGTGAAGCAGGACACACCTGGATGGCATTCAAAGGTGAATTCTTCACCTCCGAGGGGATCCAATCCCTCGGGAAATTCTTTTGACTCAGTCATTGGCTCAAAACGCAACAAAGCTGACATGAACCAGGTTCAGTGCCAGCTTTGTTCGCTTCAGTATTTAGATAAAACTCAGCTTTCGTCTTCTTCGCCTAGATCTTCCTGGTAGCCGACTAGTTCGATGATCGCCATCGGAGCAGCGTCTCCCTGGCGGTTACCGGTTTTGATTATCCTGGTGTAGCCGCCCTGACGATCGGCGAATTGACTCTGAATCTCATCGAAAAGCTTGGCCACCACATCCTTGCTCTGAATATAGCTCAGGGCCTGGCGCCTGGCATGCAGATCACCGCGCTTGGCCAGGGTGATCATCTTGTCGGCGATGGGCCTCAGCTCCTTGGCCTTTTTCTCGGTGGTGACAATGCGCTCATGTTCGAACAGGGAAGTAACCATGTTCCTGAACATAGCCTTGCGGTGGGAACTTGTACGGCCGAGCTTTCTGCCGGATTTTCCGTGTCTCATGACTCCATCCTCAACTGTGTCTATTCCTTTGTCTTTTCAGGTATTTCGGGACGCTGCCAGTGGTCAAATTTCATTCCGAGCGTCAGGCCCATTTCGGCGAGCAGGGTTTTGATCTCATTGAGCGATTTACGCCCGAAATTCTTGGTCTTGAGCATTTCCTGATCGGTTTTCTGGGCCAGATCTCCAATAAAATAGATCTCGGCATTCTTGAGACAATTGGCCGACCGCACTGACAGCTCGAGGTCCTCAACCGGTTTATCAAGGTAGGGATTGAGCGGCGGCTCGTCTTTGTCTGGTTCGTCTTCTTTTTCAGGTTCTGCCCGTTCCTCATTGAAATTAATGAAAATGGACAACTGATCCTTGAGGATCTTGGCAGCGTAGGCGAGGGAATCCTCAGGGGTGACACTACCATCGGTCTCGATTTCCATGGTCAGTTTGTCATAATCGGTAATCTGTCCGACACGGGCCTGGGAAACCACGTACTGCATCCGTTTGATCGGCGAGAAGATCGCGTCAATGGGGATCTGGCCGATAGACAATTCATCCTTTTCCTGACGCTCGGCCGGCAGGTAGCCCTTGCCCCACTCCACCGTCATTTCAGCGGAGAACTCGGCATCTCCAGTCAAGGTGCAGATCAACTGATCCGGGTTCATCACTTCGACATAAGCGGACGGGGTGATGTCACCCGCCCTGACTTCGCCGGCCCCCTTTTTTTCGACCACGATCTTCTGTGCTTCCTCGCAATTGAGCTTGAGCCGTATCTGCTTGATATTAAGTATAATTTCGCTGACATCCTCCATCACGTCCTTGAGGGTCGTAAACTCATGCAGCGCTCCCTCGATTTTCACGGTAGTGATGGCCGCTCCCTGAATCGAAGAGAGCAAAATCCTTCTCAGTGAATTGCCTATCGTGGTGGCAAATCCCCGCTCGAGCGGTTGGCAGACGATTTTTGCATAAGAGTTCGTATGACCGTCTTTGTCGGTCTCAAGCTTTTCAGGCTTAATAAGCTCGTGCCAGTTCCGGTAAAAAGGTATGTTCTCGTCGGCAGCGTGAGTCATATCATCCCTATATCTGTAGGTTGTAAAACCCTCATTCTGTAACGGCACCAAAAGTGCTCACAGAAGATAATGGAAACCTGGTTGTTTCCATCCTAGAGGGCTTCCAATTGATAACGACGGGAAACCCGGATTCAATCGCCCGGGAATCCGTCGAATGTCCTATTTGTCTAGTTATTTCGAGTAAAGCTCGACAATGAGCTGTTCCTGAATCGGCATGGTCAGCTCTTCTCTATTCGGCAGTGCCTTGACAGTCGATGCATACCCTTTCTTGTCCAACTCAATCCAGCTAGGAATTCCGCGCCTCTCGACAGCCTCAAGGCTGTCAATGATCAGAGCATTGGCCCGGCTTTTCTCTTTGATGGAAACCACATCACCCACCGATACCTGGTAGGAGGGCACATTCACTTTCCTGCCGTTGACCAGTATGTGTTTATGCCGCACCAACTGGCGCGCTTGGTTTCTGGACGAGGCGAAACCCATCCGAAAAACCGCATTGTCCAGTCTACGTTCAAGCATGATCAGAAGGTTCTCGCCGGTAACCCCTTTCTGGAGATCGGCCTTCTTGAAATATTGGCGGAACTGTCCTTCGAGCATGCCATACATGCTCTTGACCTTCTGCTTCTCCCTGAGCTGAACTGCAAAATCAGATTGTTTCCTGAAGCGAGCCTGCCCGTGCTGTCCTGGGGCGTAGGCTCGACGTTCAAATGAGCACTTATCGGAATAGCACCGATCCCCTTTCAAGAACAGTTTGAGCCCTTCACGCCTGCAGCGTCGACACGCTGCCCCTGTATCTCTAGCCAACTTAGCCTCCGTTGATTAAATACTGTAAGCCTCTCAGATGAGAACTCGGCCCCTCTAGACGCGACGACGTTTGGGGGGCTTGCAACCGTTGTGCGGTATCGGAGTCACATCATAGATGCGGGTGACCTCAAGACCGGCATTGAGCAACGCCCGGAGGGCGGCCTCACGTCCGGGTCCAGGTCCCTTCACTTTGACTTCGACTTTTTTCATTCCTTGATCGGTTGCCTTCTTGGTCGCATCGGTAACTGCGTTCTGAGCGGCAAACGGTGTGGATTTGCGGGAGCCTTTGAAGCCCAGCACACCGGAACTACACCATGAAACCACGTTTCCCTGCTTGTCGGAAATCGTGACAATGGTATTGTTGAAGGTCGAGTAAATGTGCACGATACCTTCGGGAATATTCTTTTTAACCTTGCGCTTAGACCGGGTTTCCGTCTTTTTAGCAGCCATGCGTATCTACCTGTATGAGTATTTGTGTTATTTCCGGCGTACGGCACCGCGACGGGGGCCTTTTCTGGTCCGGGCATTGGTTTTGGTTTTCTGCCCTCTCACCGGCAGACCCAATCGATGTCTCCTGCCGCGATAGCAGCCAAGATCCATCAACCGCTTGATGTCCATGGACACTTCCCGGCGTCGGTCACCCTCAACCACGTACTCACTTTCGATCACCTTGCGGATCCGGTTCACGTCGTCGCCGCTGAGGTCGTCACTGTTCATCGTGTAGGGAAGATCAACCGTATCGAGAATCTTCCGCGCCGAGGTCAGACCAATACCGAATATATAGGTCAAGGCCCGATCCATATGCTTATTTTTGGGAAGGTCAACTCCTGCTATACGTGCCAAGATGCATCTCCTTTACTCTATTTACCGGATGGATAACTTATCCTTGCTTCTGCTTATGCTTCTTAACTTTGCACGACACGCGGACAACGCCGTTCCGTTTGTACACCTTGCAGTCGCTGCAAATCTTCTTTACCGATGACCGTACTTTCATGGCGCAACTCCTATTTCTTTTTCTTGGCGTTCTTTGCCCTGAACGTCACTCTGCCGCGCGTCAGGTCATAGGGAGAAAGCTCAACCGTTACCCTGTCGCCCGGCAGTATCTTGATGAAATGCATTCGCATCTTACCGGAGATATGGGCTAGAACCTTATGGCCATTGTCCAGTTCGACCCTGAACATGGCATTGGGTAAAGGCTCAATAATCGTTCCTTCGACTTCTATCGCTTCTTCCTTGGCCATAAATTTTCCCGAGTTAATCAATAATCGTCAAAACTCATTATATTAATACACATCAACGAAAAAGAGAAGTACTAATTCTTTTCTCCATTGAAGGGCGCCCGAGAACTCAGTACCAGCGGGCCATCATCGGTTACCGCCACTGAATGCTCGAAATGGGCGGAAGGCTTTTTGTCGCTGGTGACAACCGTCCACCCGTCCCTCAGTACTTTCACCTTGTAAGTACCGGCATTGACCATTGGTTCAATGGCCAGCACCATCCCCTCCTGCAGACGGGGTGAACTGTTATCCTGGACGAAGTTCGGAATTTCCGGTCCTTCGTGCAGCGAAGTACCTATGCCGTGGCCGACGAACTGCCTGACAATCGACAAACCATTCTTTTCAACATGGTCCTGAACCGCAGCCGATACATCACCGATACGATTGCCTACCCTGACCTGTTCAATTGCTTTGTGCAGCGACTCGTCCGTGACTTTCAGAAGCTTCTTCTTGGCACCGTCGATGGTGCCGACCGGAATGGTGACCGCCGAATCGCCGTAATATCCTTTGTAAAGGGTACCGAAATCAACCGAGATGATATCACCCTTTTTCAATTTTCGTTTCCTCGATGGTATCCCGTGTACCACTTCTTCATTGATTGACACACACAAACTGCCCGGAAACCCACGATACCCTTTAAAGGCGGGTACTGCGTTTCTCTTCTGACAAAGATCCTCCGCCAGCCGGTCGAGTTCGAAGGTGGTAATTCCTGGCTCCACTGTATTCTGCAGCATCACCAGGACCTCGGCGACAATCCTGTTCGCCTCTTCCATGATCCGGATCTCGTCACGACTCTTGATCGTGATCGATTTGCCGGCTGAACCGCTCGCCGAAGAGGACACCCGCTATCTCCTGCCCCTTATTCTCCCCTGTTTCATGAACCCTTCGTAATTTCTCATTACGAGGTGAGACTCAATTTGGGAGATCGTATCGATGCCGACGCCAACCACAATCAGTAGAGCAGTGCCACCGAAGTAGAAGGGCAGGCTCAACTTGGAAATGAGGATGGTCGGCAGCACGCAAATGGCGCTCAGGTAAATGGCACCGATCACCGTCAATCTGGTCAGCGCCTTGTCGATAAATTCAGCTGTCCTTTTCCCGGGTCTGATGCCGGGAATAAAACCGCCGTTCTTTCTCAAATTTTCTGCCACGTCTTCTGGCTTGAACTGAACCGCTGCATAGAAGAAGCAGAAAAATACAATTAAGACGATAAAGCAGACGTAGTAATAGACTGTGCCCGGCGACATAGCCGCTGAGGCGCGCTGCACCCAGTCGATCTGGATAAAGCTGCCGATGGTGGCAGGAAACATCATGATCGATGAGGCAAAGATCGGCGGGATAACGCCCGAAACATTGATCTTCAAAGGTAGATGCGAGCTCTGTCCGCCATACACTTGCCGGCCAACCACCCGTTTGGCATACTGAATCGGAATGCGCCGCTGAGCTGTTTCACAGAAAACGATCAGGCCGATGACGCCTAACATCATCAGAATGATGAAGGGTACGAAGAAGACCTGGATCTCCCCGGCTTTAACCAGCTCGACCGAGTTGATAATTGCCGACGGCCCCCGCGCCACGATACCGGCAAAGATGATCAGCGAGATGCCGTTACCGACCCCGCGCTCGGTCATCTGCTCGCCCAGCCACATCAGAAAGGCAGTTCCTGAGGTGAGGGTGATCATGGTCATCAGTTTGAACTTCACGCCGGGATCCAGGACGATCATCTCCCCGCCTGGCCCGGTCATTCCCTCGAGCCCAACGGCAATGAAAGAGCCCTGGATGACACTGAGCACCACTGTACCATACCTGGTGTACTGGGTAATTTTTCGGCGTCCGGACTCCCCCTCTTTCTTCAGCGATTCAAGCTGAGGAATTACCACGGTGAGCAGTTGCATGATAATCGAGGCACTGATATAGGGCATAATTCCCAACGCGAAGATGGAGAAATTTTCCAACGCCCCACCGGAAAACATATTGAACATGCCGAATAGGGTGCCCGCATTCTGCTGGAAAAAAGCGGTTAAAGCCTCGCTGTTAATCCCTGGAGTCGGCACCTGTACACCAATCCGGTAAACGGCGAGCATCAACAGGGTAAAAAGCACCCTTTTTCTCAGCTCTGGAATCTGTGCTGCACTTTGCAATCCGCTCATAATAGTCCTTAGACGCTAAAAAGCGGCCTTCCTCCGGGGACGGCCACTTTTTCTGTACTTCTCTACAGCTATTCTGCCGGAACCGAACTCTCGGATACGGAACCGCCCGCTTTTTCGATCAACTCCCTGGCCTGGGCACTGATCTTCTCGACCTTGACATTGACCGGCTTGGTGATTTCGCCGTTGGCCAGCACCTTGACCTGGCGACCAGCCTTAACCATGCCGGCTTCAACCAAAGTCTGGGTGGTTATTTCCTGACCTGATTCGAATTTATCGAGCTGAGCCAGACTGACGATATCGAATTCTTTGCGGAACTTGTTGTTGAATCCGCGCTTGGGCAGACGCCTCTGCAGAGGCATCTGGCCACCCTCGAAACCGGGCTTGGACTTATAGCCTGAACGGGACTTGGCTCCCTTGTGGCCGCGGCCTGAAGTTTTTCCGAGTCCGCTTCCCGGCCCCCGGCCAACCCGCTTGCGATCTTTTTTTGATCCCTTCTGGGGAGAAAGATTGGAAAGTGATATCATTATGCCTCCTCCACACGAACGAGGTGCGAGACTTTCGCCAGCATGCCCCTGATTTCAGGAGTGTTCTTGCGGGTTACGGTCTTTTGCATTTTAGTCAGCCCAAGGCCGGTCAAGGTTGCCCGAACCTTCTTGGTACTGCCTATTCCGCTTTTAACCAGGGTAAAGGTAATTGTATCAGCCATCTGACTACACCTTGTATCGAATTATTCTCTTGCTTTCTGTAACGCTGTCAATGGTACGAACCCTGCGACCTTATCAGGCGCTGATCTCTTCCACGGTTTTGCCGCGCAATTCGGCTATTTTATGGGGACTTCTGAGTCTTCTCAACCCGTCCAGGGTGGCTTTCACCATGTTGTGCGGGTTATGGGAACCCAGACATTTGGTCAGAATATTGTGCACCCCGGCCGCCTCCAGCACCGCTCGAACCGGACCACCGGCAATTACACCGGTACCGGCCGATGCAGGCTTGAGCAGAACTTTGCCGGCCCCGTATTTACCGATGATCTCGTGCGGGATCGAAAACTCGCTCAGCGATACCGAGCCCATGTCTTTTCTGGCCCGTTCAATGCCTTTGCGGATGGCCTCCGGTACCTGATTGGCCTTGCCAAGCCCATACCCGACTTTGCCGTTGCCGTCGCCGACCACCACTATGGCGCTGAAACTAAACCGCCGACCACCTTTAACGACCTTGGCAACCCGGTTGATGTAAACAATCTTTTCAATAAGTTCTTCGGCTGCTTCGCCTTTCGAACGTGTAAATTCAGACAAGGGACACCCCCATTAGTACGAGTTAAAAATCCAATCCGCCTTCACGGGCTCCTTCTGAGAGAGCCTTAACGCGTCCGTGATAGAGGCAGCCGCCCCGATCGAACACAACACTGGAAATACCAGCGGCTTTTGCTTTTTCAGCGATCAGCATGCCGACTTTCTTGGCGGCAGCGGTCTTTCCCGCGTCACCTTCACCCTCGAATCCTTTGTCGAGCGTGGACATCGAAACCAGCGTCGTGCCTGCCGAATCGTCGATCAATTGTGCATAAATATGCTTGCTGCTCTTGAATACGCGCAAACGCGGCCGCTCGCCCGTACCAACAACTTTCTTGCGAATCCGTTTAACCCTCTTCTGTCGGGCCACGGCGCTGGGATTTGTTTTAGCCATCTTCTTATCTCAACCAGTTAGTTGTCTCTGTAATTACGCTGCTGTTGCAGCCGCACCGGTCTTCCCGGCCTTGCGCTGGACATACTCATCTTCATACCGGATACCCTTGCCTTTGTAGGGCTCGGGTTTACGGATGGCACGAATCTGAGCGGCAGCCATACCGAGTGCTTCCTTGTCAATCGATTCCAGGATAATAGTGGTGTTGTTCTCGACACTGCCAGAAACAGCTTCGGGGAGCTTGAACTCGACCGGATTCGAGTAGCCGACATTCAGGCTCAGCTTCTTGCCTGAAGCGCTGGCCCGGTAGCCGACTCCTTCGATCACCAGGACCTTTTTAAATCCCTCGCTGACCCCTATTACCATGTTGTTGATCAATGATCGAGTCAGTCCTCTGAAGGCGTTTATCTTCTTGTCGTTTTCGCCACCACTCACGAGAATCTGGTTATCTTCAATCTTTATTCCGATGTCCGGATGTACGGAGCGACTCAGGTTGCCTTTCTTGCCGGTCACGGAAATATCCTGACCTTTTATCTCAACCTTGACGCCCGCCGGGATCTCAATGGGCATTTTTCCAATTCGGGACATATCTTCCTCCGTAAACGTTTCGCTACCAGACCTGGCACAGAATCTCGCCGCCGGTATTTGAGTTTCGGGCGGCACGGTCCGTGAGCAGTCCTTTGGAAGTTGAAATAATTGCCACACCGAGGCCATTTAGTACCGTCGGTATGGAACCGGCACGAGCATACTGCCTCAATCCCGGTTTGCTGACCCGCTTTATTCCGGTGATAACCGATTCGCCGTCGGGGCCATACTTGAGGTCGATGATAATCGTGCCCTGGGGACCGTCATCGGTGACTTTCCAGCCTTCGATGTAGCCTTCCTCCTGGAGGACTCTAGCCACGTTCATCTTTATTTTCGATTTCGGCATCGCCACCGAATCGTATTTTACCATCGTTGCATTTCGTATCCTGGTCAGCATGTCTGCCAGGGGATCGCTCATCGACATAGCGAACACTCCTTATGTATTTCTCGTCATTGACTTGGTCCGAACGCTACCAACTTGATTTGGTTACGCCGGTGATCTCGCCTTTTGAAGCCAGGGTCCTGAAACAGATCCGGCAGACGCCGAATTTTCTGATGTAGGCCCGTGAACGACCGCAAAGCGGACAACGGTTATACTTGCGAACCTTGAATTTGGGTTCGCGCTGCGCTCGAGCTATAATTGATTTCTTAGCCAAACCAACCTCCAATTGAGTCCTGTGTGGGCATTTCCTTTTCTTATTTCCTGAACGGCATTCCCATCAGCCGGAGCAGCGACAGCCCCTCGTCGTTGGTCCCTGCCGAAGTGACGATGGAAATGTTCAACCCCTTGATCTTGTCAATTTTGTCGTAATCGATTTCGGGGAATATGATCTGTTCCTTAACACCCAGGGAATAGTTACCCCGTCCGTCGAATCCCTTGGGTGACACTCCGCGGAAGTCTCGAACCCGGGGCAGGGCCACGTTCACCAGTTTGCTGAAGAAGTCATACATCTTCTCGCCTCTCAACGTCACCCGGCAGCCGATCGGCATGCCCTCCCTGAGTTTGAACCCGGCTATCGATTTCTTGGCGTTGGTAACCACGGCCTTCTGACCGGCAATCAAGGTCAGTTCCTGGGCCGCCCCTTCGACAATTTTCGGATTCTGAACAGCCTCGCCAAGTCCCATATTGAGCACGATTTTCTCGAGCTTGGGAACCTGCATGATGTTGGTGTAGCCGAACTCTTCTTTCAGGGCCGGTACACAATCGTTATAGTAAAATTCTTTGAGCGCACCCATCTGTAAACCTCACGTCAATCGTCGCTGTAATCTGTTATTTGCTTTCAATAGACTCGCCACATTTTTTGCAGAAGCGAACCTTGGTTCCGTCTTCAAGCACCTTCCTGCCAATTCTTCCGGTCTGCGTGCACTCGGGGCAGATGAGCTGGAGGTTGGAGACGTGAATCGGCGCCTCGCGCTCAACGATCTGACCCTGCTGGCTCGGATCTCTGGGCTTGGTATGCCGCTTGATCATGTTGATCCGTTCCACCGTTGCCTTGTTGTCGGTGGGAAACACTTGCAGAATCTTTCCCACTCTTCCTTTGTCCTTCCCGGCGATTATTTCGACCTGATCGTCCGCCTTGAGGTAATTTCTGCCTTTTGCCATGACTCTACCTATAATTGACCCTAATCTCTTGTTCTCGGCCCTAGAGCACCTCGGGAGCCAGCGAGATGATTTTCATGAATCCCTGATTCCTAAGTTCCCGTGCGACCGGTCCAAAAATACGGGTACCGATCGGCTCGCCTGCAGGCGAAAGAATCACCGCGGCATTCTCATCAAACTTCACCCAGGTGTCATCCATCCGCTTCATCTCTTTCTTGGTCCGCACGATGACGGCCGTCATAATATCCCCTTTCTTGACCTTGGCATGGGGGATCGCCTCCTTCACCGTGACCACGACCACATCACCGATACCTGCATATCGTTTTCTCGTGCCGCCGAGCACCCTGATGCAGAGCACCTTGCGTGCGCCGGAATTGTCGGCCACATTCAGCATTGTTTCTGTCTGTATCATTTTCTCACCTGACTCTATAACCGCCCTTTAAGGCATTCAATCGATTGGACGGCAATGCGCTATACTGCCTGCTCAAGCACGGATTTGACGCGCCACCGTTTTCTCTTACTTAGCGGCCGACACTCCTCGATAAGCACCACATCACCGATGTTGCAGCTGTTATCTGGATCATCGGCGATATACTTGACGCTGGTCGTGACATATTTGCCATAAAGTTTATGGCGAAATTTTCTCTCGACACGAACGACTACCGTCTTTTCCATTGCATTGCTGACAACAGAGCCAGTCCTGGTTTTTCGTATTTTTTTATTTTCACTCATAACATTCACTGTGCTGTGATACGTTCAACCTTATGTAAGAGCTCATTATCCGAGCGCTTTTTCGCTTATGACGGTCCTAATCCGGGCAATATCCTTCTTAACTTCTTTCAATCGTGAAGTATCTTCCAAGGGCCGCAGGTTGTGCTGAAAAGAGAGATTTCCCAACTCCTCACGCAACTCGCGTTCCTTCTTGGCCAGATCCTCTTCGCTCATTTTCCTAAATTCTTCAGCTTTCATAGCGTGCTCCTCTTGGAAATGACCTTGGTGCTGAACGGCAGCTTATTACCCGCCAGAGTCAGCGCCCGCACGGCCAGTTCCTCATCGACACCGGCAAGTTCATAGAGAATTTTGCCGGGTTTGATCGGAGCAACCCAGAATTCCGGGCTTCCCTTACCCTTGCCCATTCTGGTCTCAGCCGGCTTTTTGGTGACCGGCTTATCCGGGAAGACCCTGATCCAGACCTTTCCACCACGCTTGATCTTTCGGTTGATGGCGACACGGGCAGCTTCAATCTGCTGGGCGGTCATCTTGCCTCTGCTCGTTGCCTTAAGCGCATACTCACCGAAGGAAATGGATGAGCCGCGCTGGGCGGTGCCCCGCAACTTTCCTTTGAATACTTTTCTGTGTCTTACCTTTCTAGGACTTAACATGACTTACTCCAAATTTATCTGAGCTAAGAGCAACCGTGGTGGATTCTCAGTTTTCCGCTTCCTCTTCGTCGAGAACCTCACCGTGAAATATCCACACCTTCACCCCAATGATGCCATAGGTGGTGTTGGCTTCGGCCAGTGCGTAGTCGACATCTGCCCGTAGGGTGTGCAGCGGCACTCTTCCTTCACGGACCCACTCGCTGCGCGACATTTCGGCACCACCGAGTCGACCGGCACAGGAAATCTTGATCCCCTGGACGCCAAATCTCAAAGCCGAGTTTACCGCTTTTTTCATGGCCCGCCTGAAAGCCACCCGGCGCTCAAGCTGGGAAGCGATCGATTCAGCCACCAACTGGGCGTCCGCCTCGGGTCGTCGAACTTCCTGGATGTCCAGTGTCACCGGGCGATCGACGAACTGTTCGAGGTCCTTTTTGAGGGTCTCGATCTCGGCACCTTTCTTGCCGATCACGATGCCGGGGCGGGCGGTGAAAAGTTTCACCCTGATCTTGTCGCCGGTGCGCTCGATTTTGGTTTTTGAAAGCCCGGCATGATAAAGACGCTTTTTCAAATATTTACGGATTTTCTGATCTTCGATGAGATACGAAGAGTAGTCTTTATCGGCATACCAGATCGAATCCCATGTCCGGGTGATATTCAACCTGAGTCCTATTGGATTAACCTTCTGGCCCAAAATAATCCTCCAACTGAGTAGCTTTGTGGTTTTATTTCACTTATTCAGTTTATTAAACAGATGATCACGCCTCATCCAGGATCACGGTTATGTGGCTGGTTCGCTTGATCACTCTGGTGGCTCGTCCCATGGCCCTCGGACGGATGCGCTTCAGTGACGGTCCCCCGTCAATGGCAATCTTCTTGATGAAGAGATTGTCCACATCGACCTGGTCATCCTGGGTCGCATTGGCCACCGCTGATTCGATGACCTTGCGCAGAATCTTGGCGCTCTTTTTAGGCGTAAACTTCAGAGTGCTAATCGCCTGGTCAACATTCATGCCCCGCACCGTGTCAGCAACCAGTCTGGCCTTCTGCGGTGAGATTCGGATATATTTTCCTACGGCTTTCGTTTCCATTTTATCTGCTCCCAATACCTTAAAAATCTACACCCTATTTTTTCCGATCCGAGGCATGGCCGTAGAAAGTCCTGGTAGGCGAGAACTCACCAAGCTTGTGACCCACCATGTTCTCTGTGACGAAAACCGGGATGAACTTTTTACCGTTGTGCACGGCAAAGGTCATACCGACCATATCAGGCGTCACATCGGATCGTCGAGACCAGGTTTTGATAACTTTACGGGACCCGGATTCGTTAGCCTGCTCTACTTTCCTCAACAGATGTTCGTCGACAAACGGGCCTTTTTTTACTGAACGAGACATTGTTCACTCCTTGTTATGATCTACGTTTGACTATCATCTTGTCAGACGCTTTTTTCCTTCTCGTCTTGTAACCTTTGGTCGGTTGCCCCCACGGTGTACACGGATGGCGCCCTCCCGAACTCTTTCCTTCGCCACCGCCCATGGGATGGTCCACCGGGTTCATTGCCACACCGCGGACACTGGGGCGCTTGCCGAGCCAGCGAGTGCGTCCGGCTTTACCCAGTTTGGTCGATTCATGCTCGCGGTTGCCGACCTGGCCAATACAGGCCCGGCACAGGTGGTGGAATTTCCTTACTTCACCGGACGGCAGTCTGACCAGCACGTGGGTGCCTTCTTTGGCCATCAACTGAGCCGAGGCTCCGGCGCTGCGCACCAACTGCCCTCCCTTGCCGATCTTCATCTCGATATTGTGGATAATGGTACCCAACGGAATGTTTGCCATGGGCAGACAGTTGCCGGGCTGAATATCAACATTGTCGCCGGCCACGACCTGATCTCCCACGGCAATTCCGTCAGGGGCAAGGATGTATTGCTTCTCGCCGTCGAGGTAACTGAGCAGGGCAATGTTGGCGGACCGGTTCGGGTCGTACTCGATCGACACGACCTTGGCAGCGATATCGGTCTTATTGCGCTTGAAATCGATGATCCGGTACTTGCGCTTGTGCCCTCCGCCCCGATGGCGTGAAGTGATCCGTCCGTAGTTGTTACGCCCTCCGCTCTTGGAGAGACTTGTCAACAGGCTTCTTTCTGGCCCAGCGCTGGACAAATCCGGGTTTGTGGTTGACACATGATGTCTTTTACCGGGTGATGTTGGTTTATATGTTTTTATGGCCATGATTTCCCAATCGCTCCATACGTTGCGTTGGATGTTAGTTGCTTCGATTACGCTTCGCGCTCGCCTCTGCTACAATTCGTCAACGAAACTGATCTCTCCTTCACTCAGTGTCACGTAAGCTTTTTTCCAATCTTTGGTGTAACCGATATAACGTCCAACTCTCTTCTGCTTGCCGTGCACGGAAGCTGTACGCACATTACCGACTTTGACATTGAACATCTTTTCAACAGCTTCCTTGATTTCGATCTTGTTTGCCGCGGGATGAACTTTGAAAACCACCTGGTTTTTCAGTTCCTGCTGCAAACTCGCCTTCTCGGTGAGACAGGGTCCCTGTAGGATAGTGTGAATATTTTTCATGCCGTGAACCTCTCTTCCAACCTCTCGATGGCGGGTTGCAGGACTACAAGTTTCTCATGCAGAAGGATATCGTAAACATTTACGCCATCTGTCTTCATGACCTTGTAACCCGGGACATTGCGCGAGGATTTACTGAGTTCTTCGTTTTCCGCATCAACCACGATGAGCGCATTGTTCAGCTCGAGCAGTTTCATTATTGAGACAAACTCCCTGGTTTTGATCGCCTCCATGGTGAATTCGTCCAAAATGATGAGATTGCCCTCCTGGTAACGCGCCGACAGGGCCATCGTCACTGCCTGCTGCTTCACCTTGCGGTTGAGTTTGAAACTGTAGTCGCGGGGTTTGGGACCAAAGGTCGTGCCGCCGCCGCGCCAGATCGGTGACTTCCTGGTGCCTGCCCGCGCCCGGCCCGTTCCCTTCTGGCGCCAGGGTTTGGCGCCGGACCCCCTTACCTCTTTGCGGGTCTTGGTGCTGGCGGTTCCAGCCCGACGGGAAGCCCGCTGCTGGCGGACCACATCATGGAGCACGTAGGTTTTAACCTGACGATTGAAAACCTGATCGTTGAGTTCAACCTCTCCGACCTTCTCGTTTCGTATATTTTTTACTTCTACCGTTGACATTTGTTTCTCCTTGGACCGGTTCGAACTGACAGCTATTTGGTAAAGATTTTCAGCAAACCGTTCTTGGCCCCGGGAACGGAACCCTTTAGCAGCACGACATTATCATCGGGCCTGACATCAACTACGGTGATGTTCTTTTTCAGAACCGTATCGTTGCCCATGCGTCCCGGCATTTTTTTGCCTTTTATAACCCTTGCTGGCCAGGCGCTGCAGCCTATCGATCCCGGAGCCCGGTGAAAACCGGAGCCGTGTGCGGCACCGCCGCCCTTGAATCCGTAACGCCGCATGACACCCTGAAATCCGCGGCCTTTGCTTTTACCCTGGACATGAACCAGCTCACCGATTTTGAATACGGTGTCCAGCGGCAATTGCTGTCCGACCTCGAATTGTTCTGGGTTTTCCACACGAAACTCGCGAATATGGTAAAAACCGTCAGCTCCCGCTTTTTTGAAATGGCCGGCCATGGGCTTGTTCACCCTGCTCGCCTTCTTGGCATCGAAGCCAAGTTGGATGGCGTTATACCCCTCGCCTTCAACGGTTTTCACTTGCAGAACCGTACAGGGGCCGGCTTCGACAACGGTCACCGGAATGGCGAATCCAAGCTCGTCGTAGACCCGGGTCATTCCAATTTTTTTACCTAACATACCTATTGTCTTTGGCATAATCGTACCCGATGCTTCAATTAATCTGTTTTATCTGCTGATTACGGTAACTTGATCTCCACATCCACGCCGGCGGAGAGTTCGAGTTTCATCAACAGATCAATGGTCTGCTGGGTCGGTTCCAGAATGTCGAGCAGCCTCCGGTGGGTCCTCATCTCGAACTGCTCCCTCGACTTCTTGTCGACGTGAGGCGAACGGAGAATACAGAACTTCTTCACCGAAGTCGGCAGCGGAATAGGTCCGGCCACTGATGACCCGGTGCGGCGCGCCGTGTCGACAATCTCGTGGGTCGATTGATCCAGCAACTTGTGATCATACGCCTTCAGGCGAATGCGAATTTTCTCTGTCGGTATCATCTAAGCACCTTAACCCATAATTTCACTGATAACGCCGGCGCCCACCGTACGGCCGCCCTCGCGAATCGCAAAGCGCAAGCCCACGTCCATCGCGATCGGCGTTATCAACTCCGCCTCGATCGCCACGTTGTCGCC
>JABDQA010000190.1 GCA_013042475.1 Desulfofustis sp. | reverse complement strand
CGACGTTGGCATGGGTATTAGAGCGGCGGCAGTAGCCCTCGATCTTGATTTTGTTCCCATAGCCGAAGAGCGTTACGATTTGATCGTGCCCAGCGAATTTCTTGACGACATTCGCCTGAAGGCCGTCATGGAGCTGATGAACCAAGACTCGTTTATAAAGAAAATTGATACTTTAGGGGGCTACAATCTCAGGGATTGCGGCTCCGAAGTTTTTACGCAATAGAATCCTGGCTGACACTAATTCTGAATAAAACCAGATGAAACTGACCGTCAAACTTTTTGCTCACTTCCGCGACAATAGATTTGTCTCCGAGGTTCAGGAATATCCCAACGGTATCACGATCGGCGAGGTAATAGACCGGCTGGGGATCGACCGCGATGATATCGGTATCACCATGATCAACTCGAAGCACTGCGGTTTCAGCGACACCCCCACCGACGACGATACATTGGCAATTTTTCCGCTCGTCGGCGGTGGTTGATTAGAGGCGCAGGGTTTCTTTTTCTGTTCTTCTGCGGCTTCTGATGTTGTTGAGTGCCACCGGTTAGTACGACATCTCAGGTACCTCAACCAATGGTCAACAAAACAGTAAAAGTCCGCGTGTATGGGAGAGTACAGGGGGTGTTTTTCCGCTATCACACCAAGCTGATGGCTGACGGTCTTGGTCTCACCGGATGGGTGAGAAACTGCCCCGACGGTTCGGTGGAAACACTTTTTTCGGGTAGCATTGACAGCGTTGACCAGCTGATTGATTGGCTCCACCTGGGACCAGATGCGGCCGTGGTAAGCAAAGTTGATATCGACGCCTCAGATATCCAGGGTCTAGCTCAGAAAGCATTTACCATACGCTATTAGCATGGTTTTCTAGTGCCATTCTCCCCTTTTAGGGGGCCACCTGAATCGACTGCCATTACCGCCGTGCTCGAAATAGAAAATCTCAACGCTATAATAAATCAGCGGGCTGACAGGTTATCATCGGACAGCTCAATTCGGCTGCTGCGCGACGTTTCGATTCGCATAGAACACGGCCAGACCGTCGCTCTGGTTGGAGAATCCGGCTCCGGCAAGTCGCTCACTGCTCTATCCATCCTTCGACTTCTCGAGGAACATACTCCCATAGAAATCAGCGGATCGATACGTTTTGAAAACGAAGATCTCATGCAATTGCCGCCTGAAATGATGAGGCGCATCCGAGGGAACCGTATCGCCATGATTTTTCAGGAACCCATGACCTCACTAAACCCGGTTTTTACCATCGGCAATCAAATCGCCGAATCTCTGAAGTTACACAGAAATTTTGCCGGCAAAGAAATAGTCGGTGAATCGATCAGCCTTCTTGAACGCACCGGCATAGATGAACCGAAAAAGCGGCTTGGAGCGTATCCCCACCAGCTCTCGGGCGGCCAGAGACAGCGAGTGATGATTGCCATGGCGCTCGCTTGCCGGCCCGCACTTCTCATTGCAGATGAGCCTACCACTGCTCTGGATGTGACCATCCAGGCCAAAATTCTAGCATTAATAAAAGATATCCAGCGTGAATACCAGATGGCGATGCTGCTGATTACCCATGATCTCGCTCTGGTGAAAAACTATGCCGATCAGATCTATATCCTCAAAGACGGCATGGTCGTGGAACAGGGTAGTCCCTCCCAGATCTTCGAGCAACCAGAGGACGATTACACTGTGAGACTGATTCAGGCTATTCCTGAGAGCAAAAGACAACCAAGGGCCGAGGGGCCAGTCCAGGTGAAGACAGAGGGATTGAGTTGCTCATTTCGCACTTCTTCCGGTCTTCTGAGAAGATTTTTTGAAACCGGGGAAAATGAAGTACGGGTATTGGACGGAGTTTCCTTTTCTATTCGCCAGGGCACCACCTGCGGGATCATCGGCGAGTCAGGCTCCGGAAAGACGACACTGGCACTTGCCTTGCTCAAGCTGCAGAACAGCAGCGGTGCCATTCTTTTTAACAATCGCCGCCTCGATCAAGCATCCAAAAAGGAGATCAAGCAGCTGCGTGATAAAATGCAGATTGTTTTCCAGGACCCTTATTCCTCTTTGTCGCCGCGGATGACTGTTGCGGAAATAGTGTCGGAAGGGTTGATTGTCCATCAGAAGAATATGGATAAAAAAGAACGGCATAACCTGGTCACTCAGACGCTGCAAGCGGTCGGTCTGCCGCCAGAGGTTGCCCACCGCTATCCCCACGAATTCTCAGGCGGCCAACGCCAGCGTATTGCCATCGCCCGGGTTCTCATCCTGCACCCCGAACTGCTGATCCTCGACGAACCCACCTCCGCCCTCGATGTGACGATTCAGGCTCAAATCATAGATCTACTCAACCGCCTGCAACAAGAGTATAAGATGACGTATCTCTTCATTTCCCACGATCTGAAAGTCATAAGAGCAGTCGCTGATGAGTTGATCGTCATGCAGGGCGGCAAGATAGTTGAACAAGGGCCGGCGGCTGAACTGTTCTCCAACCCCCGTTCAACATATACCAGACAGCTTTTTCAATCTGCCTATAACTGAACTCGCCCGCCATGCGGACGCCAACAGGCGGCACTTCAGCTAAGGTTGGAAAAGCTTCGATCAGGCCCGCGGGATGGCCGCAATCCCGACAAATACGAATGAATAGAAAGATAGGAGAAAAAGATGCAGGACGATCAAAATAAAGATTGAATTGTCGATCATTTGTCGATTTCTGGCTAGGACGACGCCGATCATCGGCAGGATCGTGAGCAGGTAACGGCCCTGGGGCTGCAAGCTGATTGTCCAGGATTGATGAAGAGAGGCTCCGATAAGGCCCAGACTTAAACCTACAACCAGCAGCAGGAGCATCCTTCCCTCCGAGTTCCCTTTTACTGCGACAGCTCCACATATAAAAATCAGAAAAATGATCATGCTCCACTTCATCAGACGGTAGTAAGTATCGGAACCGCTGATGGTGAAATATCCATATTTTCCTACCCCGGTCACGAAGGTTTTGGCAAACCATTTATGTATGACTATCACATCCTTGAGGCTGCTCCCACGCTCCTTCATGTACAAGGAAGCGTGTTTTTTGTTCAGTTCGGTGCTGGGCTTGTACCAGTAATGAGCGGTCTTCTCCTGCATCATCAGCAGTTTCTCGTTTCGGTCAAGCCCGTTGACATAATAATCGGCGCCAATACGGGCTCCTGCTATTGTCAGGGCTATCACCGAGCATACCAGAACCCTGGTGAATATAATCCAGCGGTCTCCCCAGTTCTTCAGCCAACTCCATAAAAAAGCAACATAAATCAAGATTATGAACGGGTAGAAAGTTGCTTTGAGAAGAAAAAGCAAGCCCAGCAGGATCGAGACCAGGATAATCGCCGGCCAGGGAAAAGCCCGCTGGACATCACTGACCCGGTTGAAAAAACTATTTTCTCGGACCAGCTCGCAGCCGGCCAGGAAACAGAGAAAGAGGCCGAATGCGTCGGAAACACAATAGCTGAAAATGTACCAGACTTGAGGTGAAATCAGCAACGGCAGGGCCACCAGGCGTGCTTCCACAGATCTGGCCGCGTAGAGAAATATCAAAGCGAAAAGCAGGATATTGAAGCTGCGCAAGGCAAACAATCGATCAACATTCAGGGGTTCTAGCAGTTTCGTAAATTTTCCGGCAAAAAGGTAGTAGATTTCGCCATTGTTTAACCTTGAGAAACCATATGCGCTGTAGGACCGCTCTATGGCGCTTTCATCTATCACCGGTGGCAGCCAGTTCTCCTGATAATATGACGTCGCTTCAAGGTGGACGTATTCGTCGGGGTGGGCGTTTCGCTTACTGACTGATGCCATAACGACAATCAGAGCCAGAACCACGGCCAGTAAAACCGGGACAAAGGCGAATTCCTCGCTCCAGTTCCGGCAGCCGGCGATCACCAGCAGCACGATCAGGCAAATCGCCGCATAGCGACTCCCCTCAAGCAGCGGGTTGAACGGCTTCTTGACGGTTGTCGGCTCAGTCATCAGGTATGGGTCCTTGCCGGTGGAGCCGATCTTCAGACCGTCCGGTCCGGCACGACTGTCCCCGATCTCATGCCTTGGCGACAGTTCGGCAAGATCAATTTCTACGGGTTCATAGCCCGGCTGCGAAAGGGTTAACCGTTTAATGGTGCCGCTACCCTGATACTGAAAGGGATCAATCCGTAATTGGTCTATTCCGCCCAGGTTGGTGAGGAAAAAGGTGTAACTGCTCCGGCCGGGCACCACCGTGACTCCGGAGGCGTGGTCCTCGGAAAAAGATTCGTTGTTCTGCGCCCAGTAGAGTTTGAATCTGGTCTTATGCTCGACTTCGATCTCAACCTCCACAAGAGCCCGGTTGTAGAAAAAGAAAAAATAGTAGAAACAGCCGAGCAGGCAGACCGCAGCGGTGACCCAAGCGAGGGTACTGTTGGCATATCCTGTTTTGTCGGACATATCCTCAACGCTTCAGTTTGAGGTAGAGTCGATGCAGCCTCGGTTCGAAGTGGATCAGAAGTCTGAACAGCGGCCGGCCGAACCAGTGCAGGAACAACAGCGTCAAGCCTGGTCTGAGCCCCGTTCCGAGTCGATAATTTCCGGTGGGGGCCAGCTTGTTGAGCAGACTAAAGCGCAGCACCCTGAAAAAACTGTTGCCGGTTATGTCGTAGCGCGATGTTTTCAGGTTCTTCATTTCAGCTGTTCATTACTGTTCTAATATGCTTCCAGTAAAGCCTTGTCCTGAGCAGCGGCTGAAATTTAAGGCTGAATTCCCCCCGCTCCCACAGAGGCACGGGGCCTTTGATTTTTTCCCTGCGCGGCTTTGCTGTCCCGTGGAAATCATCGAGGTGGTGCCGGTGCCGCATTGTAACTATTTCGGAGGATTTGGGAAAGGCCAGTTTGGCCGTCAACAGATAGTTGAACCAGGGACGAAAATCTTCCATCGAATAGCCCAGCAACGCTGCCGCGCTTCCATATGCTTTGGCAGCATCAAATATACCCTGCTGTAAAGGGTTGTAGTATTGATCCTGCTCAAGTTCTGCCCTGCCGGTGGCATCACCCTTGGTCCTGAACTTGAGTTCGTAGCCGTCATTTTTAAGCAGATAGCTATCGATAGTCGGATGCGGGGCGCGGCAGGCCTCTTCGAAAAGATCGCGGGCATAGAGTATCGCGCTGGCTCCCAAATCGAGCCTATGACGATCATAGATCACGCCGGTGAGACTGTTTTTCAAAACATTCTCAAAAGGTATTCCTCGAGTGGCGCCTAATACATAACCATGTATTCGAGGACAATCAAAACGATGTTTGACACAGTCGTAGAGAAACCTCTGGATGGTACCAAGCCAGCCTATATCGGCCACGGCCACCTGCTGATGATCAAAGAAGCCGACATCGGTGAGATAGCGGTGCAAAGCCTTGTTTGTGTCCTTGGTCTGGAGACGAATTTCGTCCTGAAGATGCTGGTCCTCCAGGAGTTCTCTTAGTCGGAGGGTG
Source organism: Desulfofustis sp. (assembly GCA_013042475.1). Classification (GTDB taxonomy): domain Bacteria; phylum Desulfobacterota; class Desulfobulbia; order Desulfobulbales; family Desulfocapsaceae; genus JABDQA01. Next base: position 587 of record JABDQA010000190.1, on the reverse strand, counting down.
AACTTCTGATCATACCCCTCATGCAGCGGTGACAGGACCGAGTCCGCAGCTAATTTATGATTCTTAAGATGCTGATGCAGCCCATCGAGATCGAGTTGAAAAATTCTGGCAATATCATAAAAATTCTTATTTCCAGGCGGCAGTAATGCAATATTTAGACTTGTCGAGGAAAGCCCATGATGGGCGCAGGAAGCACCGGCAAGGGCCATTCTGCTCACATAGAGATACTCTGTATGCGGCAGGTCACCATCGGGAAACAGCACGGGGGTGATGATATCCCACACCTTTTTGAAGGTGTATCCCTCTCTGGAGAAAAAGAATACTTTGGTCAGCCCGAGTCGACGACATTCGTCTGCGAGGTAGTGCACGAAAGCACCGATCATCGGGCCAAAAAAATTGAAACCTTCTCTATACAAGTCTTGACGTTCAATATTTTCAGCCTCCAGAGGCAGCATCAGCTGCTGGAGTGCCCTGCCCCGGTAGAAGGGGCGCCCCTTGCTGTAATTGTGATAACGCTTGATCAGAGCTTTCCTGAATTTTTCGTCGCTGTCTTTGAGCACTAGTGAAGTGATGCCAGATTCGACAGG
>JABDQA010000185.1 GCA_013042475.1 Desulfofustis sp. | reverse complement strand
GCCGGGGGGGACGACTCGACCTATCGCCATCAGGGTGCCAATCTGTTTACCATCAGTGAACTGCTGAGCCCTTACCGGGCAACTGCCAATCTCTGCCGCTTGCGATGGCTGCCGCCGTTCGCTGTGCTCGGCATTCATCAGGGGTTGGCTGACGAGCTGATCCGCAGTCACGCATCGGATTATCGTCGCATGGTGACCGCCTTCAGGGATGACATGATAAATCTGGAAGCGGTCACCGACGCACCGTATCTCAACAGCAAGCTCACCGACATCATCAGGCAGTCCTAGCCATGGAACATTTTCTTCTTCAGCTCTTTATCTTCCTTGCCGCCGCGGCGATTGCCGTGCCGGCTGCCAAGAAACTGGGTCTCGGTTCGGTGCTCGGCTATCTTATTGCCGGCATCATCATCGGGCCATTTGGCCTGTCGCTCATCGGCGACATCGAAGAGGTCATGCATTTCACCGAATTCGGGGTCGTCATGATGCTCTTTCTGGTAGGCCTGGAACTCAAGCCCTCGCTGCTCTGGCAGATGCGGGTACCGATCATCGGCATGGGCGGAGCGCAGGTCGTGCTCTCGACTATCGCCATCGCGGTGCCGGCCCTGTTCTTCCTGAACTGGCAGGAAAGTCTGGCCGTCGGCATGATCCTGGCGCTGTCCTCCACCGCCATTGTCCTCCAGACGCTGCGCGAAAAAGGACTCATGGACACCCCTCCAGGTCGTTCGGTGTTTTCGGTGCTGCTCTTTCAGGACCTGGCGGTCATCCCCATGCTCGCCCTGCTCCCCCTGCTGGCCACGGGTGTGGCCCACGGCGGTGAGCACCACGGGAGCTCACTTTTCGATATCCACGCATTGCCCGGTTACCTCCGCATCATGGTAACCCTGGCAGCGATCGGATCCATCTTCGTGCTTGGCAAATTTGGCAGCCGGCCAATTTTCCGGGCCATCGCCGCCACCCGCGTCAGGGAAATTTTCGTTGCCGCCGCCCTGGCCCTGGTCGTCGGCATTTCCCTGCTGATGACCATGGTCGGCCTGTCGCCGGCACTGGGGACCTTTCTCGCCGGCGTGGTGCTGGCCAACAGTGAGTACCGTCATGAACTGGAAAGCGATATCGAACCGTTTAAAGGGTTGTTGCTCGGGATCTTTTTCATTTCCATCGGCGCCAGTCTCAACTTCACCCTGATCGGCAGCGAAATCGGCTTAATCACCGGTCTCGTCGTCGGCCTGATCACGATCAAGTGGGTGATGCTCAATCTCGTCGGCCTGATCTTCAGAGTTTCTGAGAAAGAACGGTCATTGATGGCGATTGCCCTGGCCCAGGGAGGAGAATTCGCCTTCGTTCTGTTTCAGTTTTCCAAAACCAACGGCGTGCTTACCGACCGGCTCATCGATCCGCTGATCTCGGCAGTTGCCATATCGATGTTTCTCGCCCCGCTACTCTTTATCGTCCATGAAAAATTCCTGGGCCGCGACCCTGTCCAAGAGGAGGAAAAGGAAAGCGATACCATCGGCCGCTCGGGTCACAAGGTCATCCTGGCCGGTTTCGGCAGGCTCGGAACCGATTTGGGCAGACTGCTGATCTCGGCTGGGATCAGGCCCGTAATTCTCGACCACGATGCCTCGAACGTGGACGTACTGCGCAAGTTCGGGTTCGAAGTTTACTACGGTGATGTCACCCGCCTGGACCTGCTCGAAGCGGCTGGGGCCGGGGAAGCCGAGCTGCTCATAATCACCATCGGCAATGTTAAGAAGGCACGTGATTTGATAAAGCTGAGCCAGAAGCATTATCCCCATCTAAAAATTGCCGTCAGTTCAGCGGATCGGGCGGCCGCCTACGAATTCATGGATCTGGGGATCAGCGTCATCAAGCGTGAGACCTTTGACAGCGCTCTCGCGCTGGGCTGCGATGTCTTGCAGCTTCTTGGCATGCCAACCTACGAGGCACACAGACTGACGAGGCTGTTCAGAAGAAAAGACGAGGAGATGCTCCCCGAGCTCCACCAGATTTTTAAAAGCGACCGTGACAAATATGTCTCCATGTATCAGGAGCACAATGCCGATCTGGAGGAGCTCATGCTGCACGACACCAACGTCGACATGGAGGAAATAGACCGGGCCTGGACTGCGGGTAACCCCGAAGAGTAGAGAATCTGTTATCTTCCCTGGCGTTGACTTGACGGACAAGAGTTAAAATAGTCTGGCTCAGGGTAGGTCATACCCTCTCGTAACGGTAACCAAGGAACCCATTCATGAGCACCCCTTCAACGTCATACCCGTCCTCCGAATTTCGGGCGGCCATCTACCGGGTCTTACTTACCAGCAGTTTACTGCTGCTGCTCTCGGTCGTCATGTTGATCCCAACCTACTATCAGACCACCACCCTCTGGTACAAGACGGGCACCGACAGGGTGATGCTCTTTGCCGCCCAGTATATCGGCCTGGCAGCGCTTGTCCTTCTCTACCTGCAGGCCATACTGTCTGCCAGGGGGAAATTTCTTGACCAGGTATTCGGCGCCGCCATGCTGCTTAAACTGCACCGGCTCAATGGGGTGCTCCTGCTTGTTTTGGCGGCAAGCCACATCCTGCTGGTGCTGGTGCCGGAAGGATTGGCCAACCTCCCGTTGGGGAAAAAATTCTGGCCCGAAATGGTCGGAGGGGCGCTCTTTATCTTTATCGCCCTGCTAGTAGTGTTTTCCTATTTCAGGGAAGCCATTCGCCTGCCCTACAAGACATGGAGATTTTTGCATAGACCGGCGGGTTACCTGACCCTGGGACTGGTCACTGTGCATGTGATGTTTGTCAGTGATTCATTTGAACAAGCCGTACCACGTATTCTGCTCCTCGCTCTCTTCATCCTGACCGTGTTGTGGATGGTCGGTGTGAAATTCATCTTTAACCGCAAGGTCAGCAACTCATCATAATCAGGAGGCAATCATGAAAACAGCAATATCAGCATTACTTACTACCCTCACACTCATCCTGACCACTTCCCTGGTCTTCGGCGCCGCCAGATCGTGGGAGGTGGACAAGGCCCACTCCGCGATCTATTTCAGCGTTGACCACATTTTTTCCAAAACACGCGGACACTTTAACGAATTTGACATCAAGACCAATTTCGATCCGGCCCAGCTCGATCAGTCCAGTTTCGTCTTCACCATCGAGGTGGATTCGATCGACACCAACATCACCAAAAGGGACAAGCATCTGCGCTCTGCAGATTTCTTTGACAGTGGCAAATTTCCACAGATGACCTTCACCTCGAAGAAAATTACTGATGCAGGAGACGGCCTCTACAACGTAGCAGGCATATTGACGGTTAAAGACAAGGACTACGACCTGACCCTGCCGCTCAAGCTCGTGGGAGTAACCGAGCATCCGGCCAAAAAAGGTACTGAGGTCGCCGGCTTCAATGGCACCGTGATGCTTGACCGTCTGGCCCACGGCGTCGGCACCGGAAAATTTTACGACATGGGGGTGGTCGGCAAAGATGTGGAAATTCTCGTCACCCTCGAGCTGCTGAGCAGCAAATAAGTATCCAGATGCCAGCCAGTCCGATCACCGACCAGCGGGCCGTGCTTCCTTATTGACCGCAGCGGGCCCGCATCTATGGGGTTGCTAGCGGTTATGGTGGGCCAGATTAACGGGCATAACTGTCGATAATCTCACCGTTGGACCAGACAAGCTGAGCGCTGCCTCATATTTTACTTGCCTTATCATCGTTGCTGTCAGATAGTGCCAACGAACAATTATCGGGGGTGACCCTCTCGCGGTGGTCTATTCGAACAAATCTTTATGCAACATGACCTGTTACAGATAATCGGCAACGAAGCGGTTCTGCACGGCTACATAGACAAACAGAGCCTGCTGGTGCTCCTGCTGCTGGTGGTCGCCAGTATCGCGGTGCTGGCAAAAGGTGCTGACTGGCTCATCGAAGGAGCCGTCGACCTGGCCGTCAGGACCGGAATGCCCAAGATTGTCATCGGCGCCACCATCATCTCACTGGGCACCACCCTGCCGGAGATGTTCGTCTCCGTTATGGCCGCCTTTATGGGCAACCCGGGTCTGGCTCTTGGCAACGGTGTGGGGTCGATCATTGCCGATACCGGTCTGATCTTCGGTCTCTCCTGCGTACTCGCCGCCATGCCGGTCAACCGCTACATCCTGAATCGTACCGGCTGGATCCAGGTTGGCGCCGCCGTGTTGCTGGTCGCAATCAGTGTCATCGCCCTGGCGACCCGCGCCCCTGATTCATCGCCCATGCTCGAACGCTGGGTTGGATTCTTCTTTCTGGCGCTGCTCGCCGCCTATCTCTACATCACCTACTACTGGTCAAAGCAGAAACACGGAGAAGAAAAAAACTCGGCAGAGAATGAAGCGCTAGAAGCAAGGGGATTGACGCTCTCATGGATCCTGCTGCTTGGCGGCCTGGTCCTGGTTATCGTCGGCGCCCGCCTGCTGGTGCCTGGTGCCTCCGAAATTGCCGAGCGCATCGGCGTACCGGACGATGTCATTGCCGCATCAATGGTGGCTTTCGGTACTTCGCTGCCCGAACTCATCACCGCCATCACAGCCATCCGCAAGGGACACCCGGAAATCACCGTGGGCAACGTTGTCGGGGCGGATGTTCTCAATTGTCTGTTTGTCATTGGCGCCGCCGCAGCTGCAGTGCCGCTGGCCATTCCGCAGAATTTCTACACCCTCCATTTCCCCGTCATGCTGCTCATCCTTTTCTCCTTCAGGGGCTTTATCTCCACCAACAAAAGCGGGTACTTCAGCAAGTGGCAGGGTATTTGGCTGCTGTCCATTTATGTGGGCTATCTGGTGATCCAATACTCCTAAACAAGAAGAGCCTTTTGCAAAACTAAGATTTTCGCTCAAAATCAAGGCATGCGAGAAATTTTACCACAGGCATATGATTGATATTCCGAGGATAAAATTTTGAGCATAACGCAGAGTTTGGGCGAAAAGATCGTTTTGCAAATGGCTCAAGAAGATTAAAACAGCCATTTAATCTGTTTCGGGGCTTGAATGCTCCACATTCCAGTGCTGGGCACTGAGTGTTTGACTAATCCTGAGGACCGCTAGATTTCAACTGCTGCTTGAGTCTCCGGCGACAAATGATTGGATTTAATAGAGCCTCGACGGAGTACCTCAACAAAGGGCTCCTCTTCGAGCGGCTTGGAGAAATAGAATCCTTGGTAGATAAAACAGCCCTGGCGATATAGATAGTGCAGTTCCTGCTCGGTCTCAACTCCTTCAGCAATTACTTCAATCCCCAGGTTCCTGGCCATCATGATGATGGTGTCAACCAGGACGACGTTGTTTTCGGTGCTGTTAATGTCATTGACGAAGGAACGATCGATTTTGAGAGTATGCAGAGGCAGGCTTTTCAGGTAGTTGAGCGATGAATAGCCGGTGCCGAAGTCATCGACGGAGAATCTCACTCCGAGTTCACGAAGCCTCTTCATTTTACCGACAATATCAGACCCGGTCGAAACAAGACTGCCCTCGGTAAGTTCGATACCCAGGTAGTGAGGGTGAGCGCCTGTTTCCACAAGAACTCTTTTTACCTGTTCTGCGAAACCAGGCGAGGCAATCTCCATACCGCTGATATTTACCGATATAGTCTGCTCCTCTCTGAGCAGGCCTGTATCTTTCCACTCTTTGATTCGTCGGCAAGCCGTCTGCAGAACCCACTGACCAATGTCCTGCATCAACCCTGTCTCTTCGGCAATGTTGATGAATACACTAGGAGGTATCAATCCCTTTTGTGGATGGCGCCAGCGCAGTAGAGCTTCCGCCCCAACCAGATTTCCTGAGATATCGGTTTGGGGCTGATAGCAAAGGTAGAGGTTATCCTGTTTCAGAGCATATCTGAGCTCGGTACTGAGCTGTAGTTTCTCATCAGCGGCTTCCTGCATGCTCGGCAGGAAGAAACGTATCTCATTGCGGCCAGCGGCCTTGGCCCTGTACAAGGCAGTGTCCGCCTGCTTGAGAATATCATCCACCCCTCTGCTCTCCTTGGGGAACAATGATATGCCTATGCTCACCGTAGATTGCAGGTCACGCTTTCCTATTTTGCAGGCAGAGGAGAGGCAAAGACTGAGCTCCTCGGCAATTTTTTTCACTTTACTGGCGGCCAGCTGCGATGAGTTCGCCAGTGCCGTGAATACCACAGTGAACTCGTCGCCACCCATCCGTGCGGCAACATCCTCCTTGCGGATAAATTCAGACAATCTGCTGGCAATCATGATAAGAAATTCATCACCCACAGAGTGTCCAAGTGAGTCGTTGATGGTCTTGAAATTGTCGATATCAAGGTAAAGCAGGGCCCCGAAGTAGTTGTGCCGTTCAGCTCGGGATATCTCACCTTCGAGATGGTCGAGGAATAGTCGTCGATTGGGCAGACCGGTCAGGGTATCATAGGAGGCATGATATTTTATGAGTTGCTCGGTTTCTCTTTTTTCAGTGAAGTCTTCAACGATGCAGATACCCCCCGACACTCCTTGTTCAGAATGTTGAATGGTTTTGAAAAAGACCCTTATAGGCGTTGTTTTGTTGCCGGTTCCCGAAATGTAGTCGCCCTCGAAGTAGCCTTCACCAGAAGTGATCGATTTTCTCAGGGCCTCGAGCAGTTCCCTGTTTTCTAGGGAGGTGAGCATGTTCATGCCAATCAGCCGCTCCCTGGCTGAGCCTAGAATCCGAACCAGCTCTTCGTTGCAGTCGATGATAATGCCATTATCGTCGTATTGCATGATACCGAGCGGTGCATTGCTGAAAATATGGCGGTAGCGTTCCTCGCTGATCTTGAGGATTTTTTCGCGGTTAATACTCTGGTGTCTTAGCTCAATATTTTCTCTGATGTTGAGGTTAATCTTTTTGCTCCCCGACACTGTCACATACCAGAACAGAAACACTAGACATGCCTGTAAAAGGGAAGGCAGAGTAAGATAGAGAAGCTGCTTGAGAATTAGCGGAAAAAGAATCAAGCTGAGGAAACCGGCTACCACCTTGAAGCTTGGACACAGAGAAGAGATGCCGCCGGCCGCCATGCCGGCCAGCACCATGAAATAGACGATCTGATAAGAAAGGCTGTGCTCAGGAAAGATGGTAAATGCGGATATTCCCCAGATCAAGGCAGAGATGTAGGTACCAATAAGAAAGCGGAAATGCCAATAGTCCTGATTCGCCTGATCACCGGGGCCCTGACGGTTATAAAGCAAAAGAATTCTCAGTCGATGACCAGAAATCAGCGTCAGGGCTGCAAGCCAACCGAGCAGCAGGCGGTTATCAACCGTAGGCCAGAGGATGAGCACCATCAGGGCGGCGGCACACACCGAGACAACAATCGGCATCAGCGCATTGACATAGAGCAGCCTGGTCTGTTCGGCGGCTATATTATGGGAAGTATTGTCCAAGGCAGTGGTCAGGTCATAGTTTCATAAAAAGATTTCATCCGATTATAATCAAACCTGGCGGCATCCGCTGTCAGCGCCCTCGCTACCCGAACTCCTGAGCGAGACCGATGGTTCAGCCAGACGCTGGGTTGAACTGCCTCCCGTGTGGATTACCCAACCTGGTGAAATCGATTGGTATTATGCCGCCATGTATAGTCATAATGCCATAAGAACAACAAAATCAGAAATCAATTTCTCACCAAAGCCTCATCAAAGGCCTGGCTTACTCCCAGATTATATTCAATAAATAATTGATAAAAAATGGCTTATTGAAATTCGTACGAACCTGCGGTAGCCTGGACCCAGATCATGAAATGAGCCAGGATATAAGCGCTGATGGAAATTCGTCCTGGCCATCGGGCATCAAGCAAAATTTCTCGGGAAATACCTGGTTTTTTTTAAAAACAACCATTATCGACAAAATAAGTCCTGAAATGGGAAGATCGTGTCCCGAAACAGGGCTCGGACCCAAACCCAAAAGTGGCAGCGGATCTGCAAGTTTCAGTTAATTTCCAAGGCCAGATGCCATGCGCCTGCCGTCGGCACCACCGGTTAGAATCTGCCGTTCCCTGTCGATTTTAATGGCCTGTGCACTCCCCATAAGAGGGGAAAAACCAGTTAGTTGTTCAATCTGATGTCCCTGTCTGGAAAGGTGGTCGATGGTTGCTTGCGGGAAACGGTTTTCGAGCAGCAGTTCCCCGGCCGGCATGGACCTCCAGCGTGGGGCATCGACCGCACACTGAACATCGACACCAAAATCGATGAGGTTGACCAGCATCTGCATATTTGTCTGGGTTTGCCCATCGGCACCAGGTGTTCCCAGCAGTAGAAAAGGCTGGTCGCCGTCAAGCACCATCAGCGGCTGCAGCGTGTGATATGGACGTTTGCGAGGCTCCAGCCGACAGGGGTGCTTCGGGTTCATGCTGAAGCCGCGTCCACGGTTGTGCAAGAATATACCGGTTCCGGGCACCATGACGCAGGAGCCGAACTCCTGAAAGAGGCTTTGAATCAGTACCGCCGCATTGCCCTGCTCGTCCACTGCCGTCATATAGACGGTATCCTCGCCACCCCGAGCAAACCTGTATCTGCATGGGAGTGATGCAGCCCGCTCACCGATTCGGCCGGCCAGTTCCTTGGCTTTCTTCGAGCTCAGCAGGTAATCTAGAGGAATCGGATAGAAGGCGGGGTCGCATATATATTGATCCCGCTCACCAAAAACCTGCTTCTTGGCCTCAACCATGAGGTGCACGAGCTCTGCCGAGCCGGGCTTCATCGAACAGAGATCAGCCTGCTCGAGCTCGAGCATCCGGGCCTGCATGAGCAGTGCAAGCCCCTGAGACGGCGGCGGCTGGGTGGCAAGAGTGTAGCCCCTGTATTCAGAGGTAAGCGGCTGTTTCCAGATAACCTGGTAGTCGGACAGATCTTCGGGACTGAAAACTCCTTCGAGTTCGTTGCTGTGGTCCACCAGCATTTCTCCCAGCCTGCCACGGTAAAACGAGTCTGGCCCCTGGTCGGCAACCAGAGCAAGACTGTCTGCGAGGCTCGGTTGTTTGATTGTATCACCAACCCTCGGAGGCTGTCCTCCCGGCAGAAAAATCGACGCAGCCTCGGGAGAAGCGGCCAGCTGCGCGCGCCTTTTTATAATCGCCTCAATCAATGTGCCATAGGCAGGAAATCCTTCCCTGGCAAAGCCAATGGCCTGGCCAATCAAGGTATCTAGACCAGGGCACTCATAATCATCCAGCAGCGCCTGCCAGCCGGCAAGAGCGCCAGGGACCGTGCAGGTATGTATGCCGGTGGCAGGAATCTCCTCGATTCCCTTCTCCAGGTAAACCTCGAGACTGGCTTTGCCGGGGGCAAAACCGGCCGCATCAAGTGCCCTGAGCTGCCGATTTTCAGCCCTGTAGACCAGGGCAAAGAGGTCGCCCCCCAGACCGCTCATATGCGGATTCACCACCGCCATGACAAGGTTGGCCATCACCAGCGCTTCGACTGCGTCGCCCCCATCTCCTAAAATGGACGCGGCGGACTGCACCGCCAGCGGATGATCGGCAGTCACCAACCAGCGGCTGCCTGTCAGCAAAGGACGGTGGTTTCTGAAGAATTCCGGCATGGTTTCGATCCTTAATCTGCGGGGCCCGAATATCCAGGCCCCAATGGCTGGAAGATTGACCTTACCGGCATCATGGCCGATAGTGAGCTGCTACCACTTTGTGACGCTATTGTGGTGAGCAAACACCCCTGATCTGATCACCAATCTTTTAATACCATGACCCGTGTTTGAGTGAAACATCCGTCGTCGAGAAAAGTGGAAATATACGGCTGTAAGGAGGTTCGAAACGATCAAATAAAATTCAAAAAAAAATCAAATAAATTTATGTAATAATCCTAACCGGATACAAATTAACAGATTTTAATATATTGTAATTATTATATAATTTTTTTTTTGTTGCCTCTTTATTTTTGTTTTTGAATCGGGTAATGTGGGTTCAACTGATTCGAAAATGTGGAGAGAAACCTTCGAGCGTCTTCGGACGAAAATTCGGAGAGACCCTTCGGGGTCACATCGGGTTCATCGAAGGAAAATTTTCACAGAGACGGATTGGGAACGTGAAAATCGCCAACGAACGTTTAGGACGTCGATTCGGGGGACTTTAACGGGGACATCGGATCATCGCGGGAGGTTTTCATGAGAAAGGTTCTCCTCCCCGGGCTTCTGCCTGGGTTCACGGGGATCCTTTCGACCCCAGGCGGAAATATAGGTGACTTACCCACACTATAAGAAGCCGGGGGGGATCAGGTCTGGTAAGAGGGGCTTGGTCAGAGGAGGGTGCCATGGCGTCGCGGACGTCGGCCAGGGGCGAACTGATAAAAAGGCGAGTATCTGGCAACCAGGGTACAATTCTCAGTGGCAGGACGCGGCGAAGCGTTTCGGGCGTTGATGTTGGGGGATGCCTATAGACGGCAGTTACATCCACACTCGCTAAACCTGTCACGGTTACTTTCAGGCATGCGGCTGGCAGTTTCTGCCCGCCAAACAGGAACAGCCACAAAGCCTGGATGTTCGGCGGGAACATTGATCGGTGTGACGCAGCTGATCGAAGTGATTTGGAAGGCCTGTCAGATTCGGGTTCGCCCGGAAATGATGGGCCTTCCTTTTTTTATGCATTCCGCTTTTCCAACCAATAGCTGTCCACCCAGATGTTCTCCAATCAGTTCCCCCTTCCTCCCCCGTGCTCTTTGCCGTCATACAACCGGCCATTGGCAGTCGCCAGAAAACTTTCGAGGGAGATATTCTCCTGTCGTATCAAGCCGCTGCCGGGCAAAACTCCGTGGTGTACCATTTCCACCACGGCGCATACGGACGCGGCCGTTGTCCAGCCGATCGCCCGCCGTTCCTTTCCGGCAATGGTCAGGGGGGCGCAGGTTCTGACAAATTCTTCCCGCGACAACCGATTGGCAGCCCAGCCCTCGACAGAGACATGGATGTAGACGACATCCTCGCTGACCGGTGGTTTGGCGTTGACAAGAATTTTTCCGGCCTGATCCCGGTCCTCACGCATGAGCAGTTCATGAAAGAAAAAATTCATCAGCTCGGCATGGCCGGGGTACCTGATCGATTTATAGTCGAGATTCTCCACCAGCCCCTCGTAGGTATCACACATGGTACCTATACCGCCTGAGGTCGTGAAGGCTTCGAACTGGTGACCGTCAATGACGATTTTTTCGAGCCACTCCATGGGGGACACCCATTTTCGAACAGTGTTTTCAATTACTTCACAATCGTTCAAATATTCGTTGACCACCCCCTCCGGTGACCAATTGAAGGCATAGCCGAGCAGACCAATGGGGTGTTTAGGCAGGGCCCCGACCCGTAGCTTGATGGATCGTATTTTGCTGAATTTGGCGGCCAGAAATGAACCGGCAATGGCAACAAAACCAGGCGCCAGTCCGCACTGGGGCGCCACCGCTGCCTGGCTTGATTCGCTCATCGCTATTATCTCGCGGGCGGTGGTCACATCTTCGGTGAGATCGAAATAGTGCGTCGAGGTGGACACCGCCGCGCGAGCGACTTCGATATTGAGCCAATAGGGCAGACAGGAGATGACACCGTCACATCCCTGCAGCACGCTGTTCAGCTGGTCGGGGTCTGAGACATCGACCGCAACGTTAGCAAATGGAAAGCCGGTGCCGGTCTCCAGATCCGCCCCGGTGACTTCGAACCCAGTTTCGTGGAGCAGCTCGGCCACCAGGTGGCCGACCTTGCCAAGGCCCAGGACTAACACTCGGGGAATACGATCCTTCATGGTTTTCTCCAGTCTCGCATTACAGGCGGGGATACAATACCTTTTATGTCATAACCCACGTCATCCATCTGCAAACTGAGCTGTGTCTAAGGCTATAAGAGTCGTTTAGTAAATGGGGACACGTTGGGTATTGTGTCCCCATCCCTCAGAGTTCGAAAACAATCCCCTGTGCCAAAGGAAGTTCCAGGCCGTAATTGATCGTATTTGTCTGCCTGCGCATGTACCCCTTCCAGGCATCCGACCCTGATTCTCTACCGCCTCCGGTCTCCTTCTCGCCGCCAAAAGCCCCGCCGATTTCAGCTCCGGACGTGCCGATGTTAACGTTGGCGATACCGCAGTCGGAACCAACAGGCGACAGAAACAGTTCCGTCTCCCGTACATCATCGGTAAAAATAGACGACGACAATCCCTGAACTACGTTATTTTGCAGTGCAATACCGTTTTCAATCCCGCCTTCATAGGTAATCAGGTAAAGTATCGGTGCGAAGGTCTCCTGCTGCACCACCGGGTAGTGATTCTCGGCCTCGGCCAGCACCGGTTCGACGTAGCAGCCCGATTCGAACCCCTGGCCTTCGAGTATTCGGCCGCCGAAAACGATTCTGCCGCCTTGGTCCTTCAGGTCCCGTACTGCCTTCTCATAGTCTTTCACTGCCTCCTTGCTGATCAGTGGTCCGACATGGTTTGTCTGATCCAGCGGGCTGCCGATGCGCAATGACCCGTAGGCGGCAACCAGCGTTTTCTTGACCTGGGTATAGATTTGCTTATGGACGATCAACCGTCTGGTCGTGGTACAGCGCTGCCCTGCGGTACCGACTGCAGAAAAGACGATGGCCGGTATGGCCCGTGCCAGGTCTGCCCGGGGGCTGAGAATGATCGCGTTGTTGCCGCCCAGTTCAAGAATTGAGCGGCCAAAGCGACGGGCGATGACCTCTGCTCCCCGCCTGCCAACATTGGTGGAGCCGGTGATAGACACCAGCGGCAGACGATGGTCATGAAGCAGCTGCTCACCCACCATTGTCCCGGAACCGACCACCAGGTTGAAAAGCCCTTCCGGCAGATGGTTGTCATCAATGACCCGGCCCAGCAAACGCTGGACGGCGATGGCGGTCAACGGCGTTCTCGAAGATGGTTTCCAAAGAGTAGTGTCGCCGCAGACGGTGGCAATCATGGCGTTCCAGGACCATACCGCAACCGGAAAATTGAAGGCGCTGATAATCCCGACCGGACCGAGGGGGTGATACTGCTCGTAGAGCCGATGCTCAACCCGCTCAGAGCTCATCGTTCGACCATAGAGCTGCCGTGACAAGCCGACAGCAAATTCGCAGATATCAATCATTTCCTGGACTTCGCCAAGGCCTTCCTGCAAGGATTTGCCGGTCTCCCAGGTCACCAAGGTGCCGAGTGAGGTTTTCACACGGCGCAGGGCTTCACCGATCTGGCGTACAATCTCTCCCCGTTTCGGAGCAGGGACAGCACGCCAGGATTTAAAGGTCTGCGCCGCCAGTGTCGAGCACTGCAGATAATCCTTTTTCGAGCAGCGATCCACGGTGGCCAAGAGCCTTCCGTCAATCGGTGAAATGACCTCCAGGCTGCCCTCTGTGCCCGTGGTCTGCCAATCAACACCAGTGGAAGCGCCCTGGTTCCGGCTGATAATTCCCAGATCTTCAAGAAGTTTCATCTTGTCCCCCGGTTTTCCGATCAGTTGCTGTTTTGTTGCCGTAAGACGATATAGCGCTGCCTGGCGAGCTCAAATTCGATCCAGGTGTCAAGATACGAACCCAGAGCCTCCCTGTAGTGGCTCAGCGCGTCTTCCGCTTTCCCTTCTGCCTCAGCCTGAAAGCCAAGCGCAGCGTGAGCGGTCACAATCTTCTCTGGAATTGTACCGGCATTTTCAATCAGGTCCTCCTGGCTTCTCTGGTGCAGGAGGGATTCGCAGACCTGCCGATACCAGATGGTATCGGTCTCGCGGCAGGTCTCAGTCAGGCGGCTTCGGCTCTCATCCTCTTCGCCGCTGTGCAGCAGTACTGTCGTGGTCAACAGTTGCAATCCCAGTCTGAGCGGCTCTTCGCGACCTGGAACTTGCAGGTACTGATCGGCCAGTTTGAGCGACTGAGGCCAATCCGAGGCCATGGCGCTGTAGTATGAAGCATAAACCAGCAGTCTCCTGCTTTCCGGCTGCAGCTCATGAATCTGCACCAGGAGATTTTGCCGCTCCGCCGGATCAGTTGCCGCAGCCTCGAACTTGGTTATCAGGGGTTCCAGCCAGCTCATCCGTTCCGTGCGTTGTTCATCCAATTCCTGCAGTTCATCAATAAAACCAGTGCGTTCACTGTGCTGATCGCGGCCCGACCTGAACAGATGGGCCAGGGCCAGGTAGCGTGACCATTCTTCGGTGCCGGCTGCCCTGACTGACGATTTGAACAGACTCCTGGCCCTGTTGGTGTCCCCGTCACCTTCCGAGACGAGGCCGGCAATGAAGTGGAGCCAGCTTTTTTCAGAAGGTAGATTCCACGATTCCAGGTCATCTTCACTGAACTCGCCGCTGGTCAGAAGGCGGGCCAGATAGCCATAAAATTCGCCGGGCGATCTCCAGTCCAAATTCATCAACTGCGTCAGAGAAGTGCTTTCCCATCCCAATTTTCCGGAGCTTTCGATCAAAGACTTCAGCAGCATGGCCTCGTAATTTTCATGATTAATTGACAAGGCTCTGTCGGTGAGTGTTGCAGCTCCAGCCAGATCCCCGTTGATATAGTGCATCACCGCGGCACCCATGATCAGCGCAGGAACGTTGCTCCCTTCGAGGCTCTGATCAGCTCTGCGTTGTGCTTCCACCCATTTGCCTGCCAGCGCAAGATCCTGGATCTCACTCACCCTCTCAGTGGCGGACAGATCAAGAACTCCGTTCCATTTCGGTCGACCTCTTCTCAGCTCATCTATGAACACAACCGCCTCGGTAACCGGCAATACCAGACCAATGTCGGACAGCGGGGTCACCACCACCATGGGCGCCATGGCCACATCGGTGGCAACCGCCGAGGCGATGCCGATTACCTTGCCGTTCCTGTCGATTATGGGGCCGCCGCTGTTACCTTTGTAGATCGAGGTATCGACCTGAAAAAAATTTCTAAAAGTGCGTCGAATGTGGCCTCGTGTCACACTCACATTGATCACGTCCGCCTGTATTCTGCTGCCCAAGGGAAACCCCAAGGCGATCACCGGCGACAGCCGCTCCAGTTCCTCCATTTTAAATTCCCGGTCCAGGGGCAGCGGCTCCAACCCATGGGGTACCCGGTTTATTTTCAAGACGGCGAAATCGTCCTGCAGCGGTGCCCTGATCTTCTGGCTAGTCCTGGACGGCGGTCTGGCTACGCCGGCAATGGAGATGCGTTTACTGCCGCCGCGACTGTAGGCCGAGCCCAGGTCATAGACATCTTCGAGCCCCTCGGCCGCACCAATGCCGACCAGCTGATTGAAGGCATTGTCGCCCTCGAACCACATATAGAGCTGATACTCAAACTGTGGAGATTTGTCTACTGCACGAATCTGTCCGATGATATTATACAGGGTGTCGTCCTCGAGCCAGGGGCAGGCCACGTGTCGGTTGGTCAGCAGATAGCCTGCTGAATCGACCAGAAAGGCGGTTCCCTCTCGCACCTGGCTGTAGACGATGATATCGTCGACCCTGATCCGATACTGTACCATCACAAAAGCGACAGAACCGGCATAACGATTGGCGTAATCTTCCAGGGCGGACTCGATATCGCCGCTTGAGCGTTCAAAGCGGAAGAAATAAAAACCGCCAATAACGAGCAGAATGGTGAGCAGGATGCCGAAACCGGTAACTGTCCGCCGCAGACGCTTGACTTCCCTGGCGGTCTCCGGAGTGGCGATCTCCCTGGCTTCCTCTCTCTCTTCCTGCAATCTGTTGAGGGCATCTGCGACCTCCTGCATCGATCCGGGCCGAACGTCAGGATCATCGGCCAGCATCGAGCGGATCAAGACACTGATGTCCTGGGGAAAATTTTCCTCCTTCAACGCCGGCCTGGGATCGCAGAGATCCATATTGGCGCTCAGAATTTGAGCAAATATTCGTCCCAGCGACCAGATGTCGCTCTTGTAATCAAGGGGACGGCCGCCGCTGATATCGGGATGGCAGTCGAGAAGGTGTTGCAGCATCGGCCCGGGACGGGCCATCTTCGGGTCGAGAAAGCGCGACAGTTTATAGTCGATCTTGACATCTACCCGGTCGGGCTCTCCTTTGAGTACCAGGATATCGTTGAGAATCAGGTGGGGGATGAAATGGCCGCTTTGGTGCAGGCCTGAGAGAATGGCCGCCAACCGCTGGAACAGGTCGTAGGCGATCTCTATGTCCTGCAATCGCCCAGAACTCAGCAGACTGCCCCAGCTTTCCGCCTCGACCCACTCGCTGACCCGATACCACCTGCCGTCTGCGGAGCATCGTATGGAAAAATGCTGGACAAACCACTCGGACGGCAGTTCTCCGAGAACCTGGAGCTCGTGGCTCAGCCGTTGTGCAACCGCTTCATCGACGCCTGAATCGTCGGTGAAGAGGCGCAACGCAACGGGCTCCTCGGCCGCTTCATCGATGGCTTTGTAGAGTATCGAGCCTCGCCCTTCATGGATGAC
This sequence comes from Desulfofustis sp., assembly GCA_013042475.1. Taxonomy (GTDB): domain Bacteria; phylum Desulfobacterota; class Desulfobulbia; order Desulfobulbales; family Desulfocapsaceae; genus JABDQA01. The sequence continues at coordinate 14,152 of JABDQA010000185.1, read as the reverse complement.
CTCCAGAATCCTGTAAGTGTCAACACGAGTCAGTCCATCGGCGACTTCGCTGCCGCAGTTTGGACAGATCTTTACCGATTCGGCCAACGCCTGACTGCAGTTGCTACAGAGTTTCATCGCCATCCTCCGAGCTCCCGCAATCAGCCAGGCACCTACCTTCCTGCTGGCCGGTCACGAAAGCTAAACCACTGCCAAGAATATCCCTTTCTTTTATGATATCACGCAGGTGCCGGGAGAGAAAAGGAAGAGCTTGAAACGGCGTATCTCAGACCAAATGAGAACTATATCGAAAGGACTGCAGGAGCCAGTTTCCCCGCCATTGCATAAAAACCGTCGCGAAAAATCAATAGTTTTGCTGTCCGTTAATCATTCGAGCATAAGGGAGCGTCCACCATTAAGTTCGGCAAATTTTTCCCTATTTTCTCGGACCCTGGCAAGCAAATCTTCGACTTTCTTTACCTTCCGTCCTGTGTAGGAGGCTTTCACCGATCGATTCTCGCCGTCGTCGTTGAAAAGCACTATCCTTCCTTCGGTGCCAAGAGCCAGCACCGCAAGCAGATCCATCCGCTCTTCTGCCAGTTTTACTTCGTCAACATAGTTATCAAGCACGTAGACTTCTTTCTGCCCCGCGGGAGCATCGGGCTTGGCGACATAGAGCAGCACCATGTGATCTTCACCCGTTGCCTTGATCTTTACGTAGGCAAGCGCCAGGTTTTCTGACGAAACACCGAGATTGTTCAAGATGACCCATTTTACCAGGGCAATATCCTCACAGTCGCCGCCGAAGGTGGTGATCGTCTCCAGCGGGGTTGCCCAGTAATCCGATTCTTTCCAGTGGGCGGCATCGGCAATCCAGGGCAGATGGTTGCTCACTTCGTTGGTCTTTATCACCTTTTCCATTTCGGGGATATCCTGGTTGTCGAGGATGAATTTTTCCACGAAACGCATGCGCTCTTCCGCCTCGTCACCGAACTCCTGTTTGACGTAGGCGAAGACGTTTTCGTGCCAAGGCTCGAACTTGGCACTGAATGCCGGCCCGGCCCAGATGATGGCTGCCGCCAGCCCTATTGTAATGGCGCGATGGATCATGGTAACCCCCTGTAATTAACGGTTATCGACTAGCTAAGATTTTATGTCCTCATACCCGGCTGTCAAATTGAAGTCGGCCTTTTCGAGGACAAAAGAAAGAGACTGTAATGATTGTTATTTGGGTACCCGCGCAGGGCAATGACCCCGCTACTGTGCAAGCTTTTTCTTGAGATCTTCAAACAGTCCCTGGGCAGCCTCCTCCACCTTTTCAGACAGCTTCTTCTCGACCACAGCTTGCAGACTTTGCGCGGCGATATCACCGATGATAACCCCACCGACCTGAGCCGGTGTCAAGCCTTTGCTGCCGCCCACATTCTCCCTGACAATATCTGGGAGAACCACTTGGGTCAGCTTCTGACCTGCCACCACGCCATTGACTGTAGCTCCAGTGATGGCCAATTTGGTGAAACTGAGTTTGACCGGCTCCTTGGAGCCCGTTTCCTCCTGCGAAGGCTGCTCTTCAGCCGCCTTCTCGTCTGTTTTGGCACTGTTTTTCTTGATATTGTCGATCAGAGTCTGCATGTTCGAGCCGCCCTGATCGTTTACCTCAAGGTCGACGGTTGGGCTCTGGATATTGAGTTCCTTGATAACTATCGGCTGCTTCTTCAGCGACCCCAGGTCCAGCCCCAGACGAATCATATCCATCTGGAAGGCATTCACTGCCTGGTAACCGGCGGGGTTGGCGACGGTGATCCCGGAAATCCGCCCTGTACCGCTTTTCAGATCGAGTTCCACGTAAGCCACGGTTACCGGTACGCCCAACAATTCCGACCCCGCACCTTCGATGGCGCCTTTTATTATTTTGTCGAGATTGCCGACCAGCAGGTAAAGCGCAATCACGGCGACAACAGCAAGACCCGCGAACACGATCAAAATTTTCTTCATTATGAAACCTCTTCACTAATTTTTCTAAATACCACTACGTCCACCTCGGCCACGGGCGCTTCCAGTTGACTGACTATCCGTACATCAGGTTACCAGGCGCACTCGCTATTTTATTTTACCTAACAGCTGAATGATACTTCTCTGATTGATATTCGTGCTCCTGACATTGATAATCTCTCGTACAAAAAATGCAATCTTACCGACAGTTAAGGATCTTGGTCAACGTGTTTACCCTTGGTTCTCGGCACTGAGCTTGAATTATTCCACTCATGCGCCACCGCTGTGGGTTCGGGATTTGATATTTTGGGGTCTCCACCAGGATTATTTTCTGACTTAAAGCGATGGCATCGGCCGCAAAGATGACTATTTTTCACCTGTCTTAACTCGACCATATCGGTCGCCCTATTCATTCCATTCAGGGGGATTTACTTCAACCACCCGACATCTACAGGAGGAAACGTCATGAATCGAAGTGCATCGTTAATTCTGGCCGGTCTTATGGTAATTACCTTTCTTTCCACTTCTGGTTTTTGCGATGACAAAGTCGAGGCCGAAAATTTAATCAGCAAAGCATCAACGGTGGTCAACAGTTTCGCAACTGATCCTGATTTAGGGTGGTTCCGTGAAAAGGTCACCGAAGCGAAGGCGTTACTGATCATACCGCAGAGTATCAAGGGGGCCTTTTTCATCGGCGGTTCCGGTGGCTCCGGCGCTCTGCTGGCCCATGACAGCAGTTCCAGCGAATGGGGCTATCCCGCCTTCTACACCATTGGCTCCATCTCAATCGGCATGCAATTCGGCGGCGAGGCCTCGGAGGTCATACTGCTTGTCATGACCGACCGGGGTATGGAAAAACTGCTGACCAGCTCATTTAAAATGGGGGCTGACATCACCCTGGCCGCAGGTCCCGTTGGCGGGGGGGCCGCGGCTCAGACGGCGGATGTGCTGTCCTACGCCCGTTCCAAGGGAGCATTTGCTGGTGTATCACTGGACGGGGCCGTGGTGAAGACCAAGGACAAATTTAACGAAGCTTACTACGGCCAGGCAGTGAGCCCCACCGATATACTGATTCGCAAGACCGTGTCCAATCCGCAAGCCGATGAGTTGCGCCAGAATATCGCGGCAATTACGGGGAAATAGCGTATTTCAGGTTGTATATGGAGGGCTTTCCAGAGGATTTCACCCCCGGAGGAGCTATAGATGAGCGTGTTTTTTGTGATCACCACCTCGCAAATCATCGACCAACTGCGCTATGAAAAATAGGTCGAGCTGGCCGGGCCGATTGTTGAGAGGTACGGCGGTGAGTATCTGCTTCGCTCAGACAGAGTCATCGCCGCCAAGGACTGGCAGGCGAAGAAAATCGTTATTATCAAGTTCGACAACCAGATAAAGGTGGACCGGTGCTTCCAGTCCGATGAATACGATGAGATCATCCCTCTCGGGGAGGGGCCCATCATCTCGAGGTTCGTTGTCGTCGAATCATGATGAATGAATAGTGATGAATACTTGTCCGTACGAGGTGAAGGAGGCCGGACCGGCACGGTACTTCCGGTCCGGTCTGGCCCGTGAGACTATTCTTTCTCAGGCAGGGAAGTGATCGTGCCGTCCCAGGTGTCGACTTTTCCCCCCAGCTCACCTTCTTCCGAGAACCAGGTCTGCGTCACGTTTTTGGTCTCGGTGAAAAAAGCGAAACCGTCTCGCCCCATAACATGAAGATCACCGAAGAATGACTGCTTGTGACCGGTGAATCCGAATATGCCGACCGGGACCGGTATGCCCACATTTACGCCGACCATGCCGCCATCGGTCCGAAAGGCGAATTCACGAGCATAGTAGCCATTCTGGGTATAGATCACCGAGCCGTTGGCAAAGCGGCTGTTATTCATGATAGTCAGCCCCTCCTCAAAATTGTCAACCCGCTTGACGCAGAGCACCGGGCCGAACACTTCCTCGCGGCCGACTGACATATCCTCGGTCACATGATCGAAGATGGTGGGCCCGATAAAATAGCCGTTCTCGCATTCTTCGGGCACCTCGGGATTGCGGCCGTCAAGCACCAGTTCGGCACCCTCCTTGACACCGGTCTCAATCCAGTCGAGGACAAACTCCATATGTCCCTTGTTGACCACTGGACCCATCTGGGAACTTCTTTCGTAGGCGGCACCCAGATGCTTCTGGTGTTCGACAGCAAACTTTTTGAGATAGCCCACCAGTTCGTCGGCAATCACCTTTTCGACCACGATGGTCGGCAGGGCCATGCACCGCTGCCCGGCGCAACCGCAAAAGGCGTTGATGATGCCGTGGGCGGTACGTTCAATCTTGCAGTCACGCAAAACCAGCGCGTGATTCTTGGCCTCGCATAGGGCCTGCACCCGCTTGCCATGGGCGGCGGCGGTGGAGTAAATATGCTTGCCGACCTTGGTCGAACCGACAAAGGAAACCCCTTTGATTTCGGGGTGCTCGAGCAGGATCTCGGCTTGCTCCCTGCCGGCCGTAAACACGTTGAGAACACCATCGGGCAGACCGGCCTCCTGCCACAGCTCCATCATTCTCAGGGAGGACTGCGGCACGAAACTGGCAGCTTTCAAAATCATGCAGTTGCCGGTGGCGATGCAAATCGGGGTCATCCATCCGTGCGGGATCATGGCCGGGAAGTTCCACGGGGCGATGCCGGCAAACACACCGATCGGGTGATGGTATTGTACGGTGTCGTAGCCGGGGGATACCTGCATGAGTGACTCGCCTTTCATCAGGTGTGGGGCGCCGGCGGCGAACTCAACCACTTCGTTGACTTTGAGCACGTCGCCCATGGCTTCCTGCCAGGCCTTGCCCATTTCCATGGCCAGCAAATAGGTCAGTTCATCGAGGTGGGTGTCAACCAGCTGCTTCATCCGAAACAGTACCTGAACCCGCTTATTGACCGGCGTGTTGGCCCAATCCGGGAAAGCTTTTACCGCGGCGCCGATAATCTGCTCGACTTCCTCCGTGGTGCATTGGGGAGCCCTGGCAATAACAGCACCGGTGGAAGGATTGTAGCAGTCCATGTACTTATTGGTGTGGGAGATTTTCCACTCACCGCCGATATGGTATTTTAGGGTCCTGACCTTACCGGCAGGATCCTCAACAAAATAGCGCTGGGCAGTGTCTGTAGGCATGGTAGTCATAAGAGCTGTCTCCTCAGCAAAATGCGTTTGAAAATGTTTATGATCTCAGAAACCATCCGGGCTTCGATACATCGGGTAGGCAAATTGTACACTTATTTATGTGTCGTTACCTTTATTATTTGCCTGGTATTGCTGTTAATGGGTACGTAACCTATTCTTCTCAAAACCCTCCTTTTCTTTCGACAAATAATTCTACTTCCTCCATGGTCGCGTTGATTTCGTCTTCAGTGCCGATGACGATGTCGACATTTACCAGGACCGACCGGATCGTTACCCCAAATGTCCGAGGGCCGTGCCACTGGTCTGGCAACGACGATCATCAGCCTGTTGCTGTGCGTGCCGCTGGTCTATGGTTTCAATCTGCTTACCGCACGCCTGATCGGGAAGCGAAAGCGGTTCCAGGATCCAGTGCCAACTTTTTGATATCCAATGGTTTTCTTCAATCTGAGAATAAAGATGGCTCCTAACGAATTGGTGATTATTTTTTTTCGTAATTCAGCGAAAAGGCAGATATGGGAACATCGAAACAACTGGAAGCAAAACTACTTTATCTGTACCGGATCAACAACCTTCTTCAGGAACTCCAGAAGGTCTGCCTGGAAATGAGCATGCGTACTCCGGATCGTCACTTCGCCTCTTATCAGCGAATACCGCTGCTCAGCGAGGACGTCTCGCCGCTGACCCGTCCCGAAGATTTGAGCATGGGTTTTAAAATTGTCGGCTCCTACCGGCTGGTGCTGCAAGATGTGAACTTCAATCCCCCCCGTCTGCAGGCCAGAACAGGTTCGATGGAGTGTGCTGAAACTGAAGTGATTGCCAGCCACATGCGCCGCATGATTGGTGATCTCACCGGAACCTGGCACCGCGGCCCGCTCTGGGAAATATCAGGGGCCGGTCTTTATACGGAATTAAAACGTACCTATATCCTCGACTATCTGCGCTACTTTCTGGCCGTGGCCGAGGAACAGATCAGACAGCCATAATCAGCTACTTTTCTCCCTTTTCTCCAAGCAACACAATAACTTCCGCGTTGAGCGTGTTGCTAACCGTACAGATCTGTTTGGCCTGGTTGAGGAGTCTAACCGCGAGATCCCGATCCTCGATGTCGTTCAGATGCACTGTTGCCTCAAAGCTACCAAACCGGTGGGGCAGATCACGCGCCTTGGCGCCGTTGACAAAGATGTCGATCGCACCTGGATCAACGTTTTGATCCTCGGCCGCCATTTCTAGGGAGATGCCGATGCACGATGCCAGAGCCGCCATGATCAGATCCGAGGGTGGTGCCTGCTCTGCTGAAGCGGGAGCGCCTGCCCTCGCCTGGTAACCTGCGTCGGTGGTATAGGTGAAATGGCCCGGGTTTTCGCGTTGCAGGTGAAGTGGACCATAAATTTTTTGTTTCAGTCTAATTGCCATAATCTAGCCTGGAATTAAAAGAAGGTGTTGGGCAGCACCAGGGCGATTTGCGGGAAGACGGTGAGTATCGCCAGAGCCACCAGAAATATCAGCCAATAGGGAATGGTTGCCAATGCCGCACGCCCCAGAGTCACTTCGTTGCTGGTCAGGCTCGACAGCACCGACAGATTCAGACCAACAGGCGGCGTCACCTGACCGATCTCGATCATGATGGTGACCATCACGCCCAGCCATATCGGGTCGAATCCCAGGCCGGTGAGCAGCGGAAAAACGATGGGGAGGGTCATGATCATCAGGGATAGTCCGTCAAAAATACAGCCCAGCAGCAGATAGGTCAGGACAATCACAACCAGCACCCCGTATTTGCCGAGTCCGCTGGCCGCTGCCGACTCCAGGATTGCCTGTGGAACCCCGAGAATGGCGACCGACTGGGCAAGAATAGTGGCGCCAACAATGACTAGCCCGATCGCCGCATAGAGCTGCACCGACCGGTAAAACGCCTCCACCAATTTTTTAATGGTGAAGTCACCCCACAAAAAGGCGATCAGGGCCGCGGCCGCAACACCGACCGCGGCGGCTTCGGTGGGCGTCGCCCAGCCCATTATGATGCTGCCCATGATGGCAAACATCAACAGCAGTATTGGCCAGATGCTCAGAGCATTGACGACCACCTGAAACGTCGATATGACGATCGACTCACGGGGATAGAGTGCCGGATTACGCAGACAGCAGAAAAGGATATACCCCATAAACATTAGGGCCACCATCAGACCGGGAATGATGCCGGCGATAAACAGACGGCCGATCGAGGTCTCAGTCAGCGCCCCAAAGATCAAAAAGGACAGGCTCGGGGGAATAAGCAGCCCCAGGGTTCCTCCCCCCGCCAGGGAGCCGACTATCATATCCCGATCATAGCCGCGCCTGCGCATTTCCGGGTAGGCCACCGAGCCGATCGCCGCGGCCGTCGACAGGCTCGAGCCGCTCACTGCACCGAAGATGGTGCACACCGCGATGTTAGTGTGCAGCAGGCCACCTGGCACCCTGGTGAAGACCGGCGTGATGGCGGTGTACACTCGCTCGCTCAAGCCGCTCCGCAACAGGATTTCTCCAAGCAGTATAAAGAGCGGGATCGCACTCAGGGTAAAGGAATTGAAGGTGTTCCAGATGGCGTCGAGGGCCAGTGAGGAGGCGCCGCCGGCAAAAAAATGGAGAATGAACAGCCCGGTGAGCCCGAGCGCCGCACCCAGCGCCGCCCCCGAGGCGGCGGTTGCGGTGAGCAGTGAAAGCAGTGCCGCCCAGAACATCAATCGCTGTGCTGCGCAGAGATTCCAGGTTTTGCGGAGGATTCCGGTCCCTGACCCGATTCTTCGGTGTTAATTCTGGCCAGTGCCAGGCAGAGTTGCACGACCACACCGAAGGCAGTAATTGCCAGAGAAAACGGTACGACTGCCATCCAGGGAACCAGCGGAATGGAGGCCGCTTCGGTTTTAAGGTTGAGGCGAATGGCGAAAGCCATCCACTCCACCGATTCGAAAATCAGCCAGCCCAGAAAGGCAAGGGCAACTAATCCGCCAATCAGCCCCAGATATGCCTTTCCCCGCTTGTGCAGCTGGTTTGCCACCAGGGTCACCCGGATGTGGTCGCCCCGCAGCGTGACAAGCGGAAGGGCAAAGAAAAGGGTTACGGCCAGGAGTAGTCCGACGAGCTCTTCGGCATAAAAAAGCGGCGAATTTACCAGCCGCCGCATGATCACGCTGACGCAGATGATCGAGGTAATCGATACGATCGCCAGAGCCGAAATGACGGCCAGAAAACGGGCAAAATAGAGCAGCCCGTTTTCCGTTTTCCGAAGAAGGCTCAGGATCATAAACCCTTCTATTTTCTGCCTTTTACCTATCGGCCAAGGGCGTCAAGAATACGCCGGCGGTACTCGGGTGCCCTGCCGCCTGCCTCATCAGTGATCTCTTTCCAGGTAACCGACACCGCATCCAGAAAAATTTTTCGGTCTTCCTCAGAAAAATCCTCAAGGATGGTTACTCCCTGGGCGGCAAATTTCTCCCGGGCAGCGAGTTCACGTTCGTAATCACTCGAGTACTCGTTGGTGCGGGTCCAGACATCCTCTGCTGCATTGGTGAGAAACTGCTTTTCATCAGCGGACAGAGACTTCCACTTATCGGAAGACATTCCCAGCGTATAAGGTCCTGCAGCGATAGGATAGAGGTAGGAACTGTACTTGGCCACTTCCTGAAGGGACACAGTATGGGCATAGAGAACCGGGTAGACAGCGCAATCGACCACACCCGTCTTCATAGCAACATACATCTCATTCTGGTTGATGATCTGGGCGGCCACTCCGAGTCGGGTAAAGGTCATCACCTGATCCTTGGACCAGACGCGCAGCTTCTTGGCTTTCAGATCCTCCAGCGTGCGTATCGGCTCATTGCGACAAAACACGGAAGCATAGAGCATCGGGATGGCCAGGTTGCCGACGGTCGTAACCCCCCATTTCTCAAATTCTTCCTGGAAAATATCGCGAACCACCGGAAGCGCCGCGTTCAACTCCTCGATTGTGCCAATGGAGCCTTGTACCAGCACTGAACTGAGCTCCGGGGCATCGCGTCCCAGGTAATTGGCCCAAAGAAGGCTCATGTCGACTACGCCCTTGGGCAGGGTGCGCAGCAAATCGGCATTTTCCAGACCCAGCGATCCTCCGGAAAAGACTTTGACCGTGAGTGTGCCATTGGAATTAGCGGCCACCTCTTCGGCAAATTTGTTGATCTCCTGAGTTTCCGGACGAGACTCAGGAAGCGGGTTGTTGAACCTCAACTCTTTTGCAGAGGCCGAGACGGCCAGTGTCGCTGCGGCAATGGTACAGAAAAGTGTACCTATCAATTTCGTTTTCATCAGAGCACCACTCCTTTGAGGGAATATCGGGATAAATGAGGTTATATTTGAAGCAGACCCCCAGACAGCGCCGTGCAGGGGCAACCACCATTAACCAAGGCTAAGAGCGATAATTTAGCTTGTCAACAGATGACGATCAAGATGATCTCTTTTCAGAAGGACAATCCCATTTCCATCTTGAAAGAGGATCATATCCAAGACCATGACCGGTACCGTGGCGGTGGTTGCCCGTTCTTGACTTGGCGGGTGCCATGTCTACACTATTTATCAGCAGGCTTATCTGAAGCTTATTTAGCTGGCTACCCGTTATGGTGAGCGGTGCAGTGCGGTGAAAGCTGAAAAATTGTGCAAATCCAAGGAGATATCCTGGTCTCTGTGATGTTTCACACCCGGCCCCGGCAAGACTAAGAAGGGTGACACATTGCAACACACTATTCCTTCCGAAGAATCGGTCAAGCCTGACAAAGGCAGCCGAGCACCAGTGGTTTCCTTACCGATGATGGTTCGTCCGCTCGGTATGCCCTCGGGCGCTGACGATACCGGTGGAAAAAAAACTGGGAAATTTACCGAACTGGAGGATGACGGAAGATGAACTACAGCGCAATAGACCATCTGCTTCTCAACCTCAACAAAGGGCTGGACGCCGCCAATCCCCCCGGGATACTGTCCCCGGGAGCAGTGATGCCAGGCGACAGCGTCGTGGTCTCGGTCGGTGACCGAGAACTGCTCAATATCTTGGTCCATCGGGACATCGCCGACAGCCAGACCCTGGTGGGCGAAACCGTGGGGAATGTGCTCGACGAAGACGGCCGTGAGATCATCGGCACAGGTGCTGGGGTGTGCTTCTCCTACCAAAAGGTAGCAGGTATTCACCGGCGCTAGTCATGCACACAACTGCCATTCTGTCAGGGCTCAACTCGCTCCAGTGATTCTTAATTCAGCCTGGACCACCTGCAAGGAACCTGGCAGTTTTTCAACTTTATACGGATAGATTGCTATGAAACGACGCAGTGACGGAATTACCGGCAACAGACAGGCCGGAAACTGGGAAGAGAGAACGCCGGCACGAACCATGCTCCGGGCGGTGGGCTTCAGCGACGGGGATTTTGACAAGCCGCTCATCGCAGTTGCCGTGCCCTATACCAACGGCACACCCTGCAATGATCATATTCGAGAGCTCGGCGATATTCTGCAAAAAGAAATCGAAGCCGCCGGAGGCAAGGCGATAGTGTTTGGAACACCGGTGGTTTCTGACGGCATCTCCATGGGTACCGAAGCAATGAAATACTCGCTGGTCAGCCGCGAAGTGATCGCCGACGCCATCGAACTCATGACCGAGGGGTATCAGGTCGATGGCGTCATCACTCTTTCCGGTTGCGACAAAACCATACCAGCAGCCCTGATGCCTATCCCCCGTAACAACCTGGTGGGCATTACCCTCTACGGCGGTAGTATTCTCCCGGGGCTCCACGGTGGCGAAGAGCTTAATATCATCAGTTCCTTCGAAGCGGTCGGCGCCCATGCGGCGGGTCATTTAGACGGCGGCCAACTGCACCAGATCGAGTGCCATGCCTGCCCGGGCGCGGGCTCTTGTGGAGGCATGTACACCGCCAACACGATGGCGGCGGCAATCGAGGCAATGGGCATGAGCCCGCCCAATTCTTCCTCCAACATGGCCGCCAACCGGGACAATGATATTTCTCCGGAGAAAAAGGGCGATGTGGTAGCCAGCACCCGCATGCTTTTTACCCTGCTTGAAAAAAATATCACCGCGCGGGACATCATGACCCGTCAGGCTTTCGAAAATGGTCTGACCGTGGCCTGGGCTCTGGGCGGTTCGACCAACGCAGTGCTGCACCTGCTGGCCCTGGCCCAAGAGGCCAATGTTGCCCTGTCGCTGGCAGATATCGAGGCAATCACCAGAAAAGTACCTTTGCTGGGAAATTTCAAGCCATCGGGCCGCTACTTGATGAACGACCTGCACCACCTCGGGGGAATGTCAATGGTCATAAAACTGCTTCTCGAAGGCGGCTACCTGCATGGCGAGTGCATGACGGTCACCGGCAAAACTCTTGCAGAAAACGTCATCGACGCCCCTGCCCTGCCCGACGGCCAGGACATAATCTATCCGCTGAACCAGCCCTTGGCACCGTCCGGATCCCACATCCGCATTCTACGGGGAAATCTGGCCGAAGAAGGCTGTGTGCTCAAGCAGAGCGGTAAAGAGCTGAGCACCCTGAGGGGCCCGGCGCGGGTCTTCAATCGTGAAGAGGAGGCCCTGGCCGCTATTCTGGGCAACAGAATCGTACCTGGCGACATCGTCGTAATCCGCTACGAAGGCCCCAAGGGCGGCCCCGGCATGCGGGAAATGCTCTCCCCCTCATCCGCTCTAATGGGCGCTGGTCTGGGCGACTCCGTAACGTTGATCACCGACGGCCGATTTTCGGGCGGCACCCACGGCATTATGATCGGCCATATCGCCCCGGAAGCGATGGTCGGCTCAACCCTTGCCCTGGTACAGGAGGGCGACACCATCACCATCGACCTGGAGCGCGATGAGCTGAATCTTAACGTTTCAGAAAGCGAACTGGGAGAGCGGAAGAACCGTTGGCGTCCCCCATCAAAGACGTCAGCCAGCGGTGTACTGGCGAAATACGCCCGGCTCGTTTCCTCGGCCTCAGAAGGGGCGGTGACCCTCTAACTTCTGTGCGGACAGATCTACATCTGCAACACTGCAGCTCAAATCCCTCCGCTCATGGCCGGAGGTACGGTGAGGTTGGATTTGTGCCCCTTGCCTCGCTCGTGATTCTTCTTATTGTCAGTCATAGGAATAAGCCGGCAGCAGACAGCCGATAAAACGGCAATCCGACAGACGGCAGACGTAACCAGGGTGACGTGCATTGATGCCCGACAGCCATGGATATTGGAAAGAGTATGAAAAATAGGGATGTCACAAAAACAGATCAAAGTGACGGGGCACTGCGGAAACGCTCCTCATCGACTGAAATCGCTTCTTTTCTGAAGACCGCCGGCAAGGTAGCCAAACCCCGCAGCGGCCGCCTGATCTTTGCACTCGATGCCACCATGAGTCGGCAACCCACCTGGGACAGGGCCATGGTACACCAGGCAGCGATGTTTGATGCGGTGGGCAAAGCCGGCGATCTGGCGGTGCAGCTCGTGTATTTCCGCGGCCTTGACGAATGCCGGGCCTCAAAATGGGTGATCAATGCCAGGGCGTTGAGGGACCTGATGCTGGCCATCAGTTGCCTGGCAGGCCACACCCAAATCACCAAGGTGCTTAAACACGCTTCTGCTGAAACTGCTGAAACTCCGGTCGCGGCTCTGGTGTACATCGGCGATGCCATAGAAGAAAATCTCGGGCAACTGTGCGAGAAAGCCGGCGAGCTCGGTGTGCGTGGCATCCGCTGCTTTTTCTTTCAGGACGGCCTCGATATTACTGCCGAACGAGGCTTCCGCGAAATGGCCAGGCTCACCGGAGGCGCCTATTTGCGCCTGGGGCCTGATTCGGGTAAAGAGCTCGCCGAACTACTAAGCGCAGTCGCCCTCTATGCCAAAGGAGGCTTGAAAGCTCTGTCCGAAAGCCCGAGCAACAAAGCGCGGCTGCTGCTCGAGCAGATGAATCGATGAGGTCTGACTGACGGTTTCTGAATGACATACTACGTTATACTGCTGATTTGCCTCTTTTTCACCCTGCTCTACCTGATCCTCACTCAGCCGGCTCAGAAAAGCGCTGCGTTTCTGATGAATGTCGGGCCTTTCGCGCTGATAGGTATTGGCGCCGTACTCACCTTAACCCGGCGGGGAGCCTTCGGGCTGCCACTGATATTTATCGGAGTGACTTGGTGGCGGCGCACTCGGGCGATGAGTCCTATTGCACCCGCCGGTGGAAAGACTTCGACGGTTCGTTCACTCTTTCTGGAAATGGAACTCGATCACGACACGGGAGAACTTGATGGCCGCATACTCAGCGGTACTAGAGAAGGAAGCCGGCTCTCCCTGCTGAGCGAGGATGAGTTATTGTCCCTTCATCAGGAGTTTAACTCGGACCCGGACAGCCTGGCCCTGCTGGAATCTTTCCTCGAACGCAATCATCCCGGCTGGCAGGAGCGGGTCAAAAGCGGGGCTTCGGGCTGGAGCGGCTCGGCCGACCCGGCTGAGATGAGCAGAGAGGAGGCGTGCGAAATACTGGGGGTCAGCCAGGACGCCTCCCGAGAAGAAATCATCGAGGCCTGGCGGCGCCTCATCAAACGGATGCATCCGGACAGCGGCGGCTCAGCCTTTCTGGCCGCAAAAATCAACGCCGCCAAAACGGTGCTGTTGGGCGATTGAGCAAGCCCGGCAATCAAAGATCAGCCTGCTTTTGTTACCCAATTCTGGCTTAAGGCTTCCTAGAGAAATAGCGGCCTGATGTGTCTCTGGAAGAAGTTACCGGTAACGTGTCTGCCGATGATCAGACGATGCTCACGCACTGCTTCCAGATAGATTGATCCACTCTCAGCCGCCACCTTATGGGCAACATGGAGCAGCTGCCTGCTGTAATGCTTTAAGCTGGGCCGGTCCTTGCGGCCCGAAACGATCACCGGTTCCGAATGAATACTTTTGCAGTTGCATTGCTTTCTCCTCAAATCTCACATCAAACTTTGATTCAGACTGATGCAATCCTGCCTATCCGAGTA
>JABDQA010000184.1 GCA_013042475.1 Desulfofustis sp. | reverse complement strand
GGTGATTATAGGGCATGCTCAACTCTAGCAACGCGTGGTAGCGATGACAAGAAGTTTCATCCCAGAGTAAGTGCACATAGGTTTACTGCGCTTGTGCCACCAAGCGGGGACTGGTATAATGAAGGATACTTCGCGCACCGTGTGCTGGTGTGCCAAAGTGTGCCAAAATGATGTGCCAATCGCCCCAGAGGCAAAAACTATTGCTAAGTAATATCGATAGCCTACATAACGAAGTGGTGGAGGCACTTGGCTCCCGCCGCCTCCACCAGTTATTGTTCATTGATCACGGCAAGTAGGATATTTTCTTCTTGCCGTTTTAACTATTAGAATAGCTAGCTAGACTGATTAAGAACCGAGCAAATAGGACTGCGTAGTCGATACTTCTACCACAACATAGGTCTCCCCTAACCCTTCACTATTTTCTACTTCTTCGACATAGTGGCAGACATAACTAACTTTGTATCTCTGATCTTTGTGGAAAATAAACTCATCCTTCCTCGGTACAACATCAGCCGTATAGTCGAATAGATCGTCAGGTAAGTCTCTTACTTTTATTTTCATTTCAGGTCTCCTCCGGTGTCTGGCAATCCCATTGACAAGTCAGGATGATCGATCAGCCCATTAATGACAATCGACCAGTTTTAGGCTAGGGTTCCCCGTACTGCAATAAGATTGAATCACAATGAAAAATTGTAACATTCTTACTTACATTAATGCGACCAGATAAGGAGTCGAGATTCAGGACACACAAATGAAACAGCCGTTATTTTGGTTGAGACCCCGCTCGTTAAGAATGAACATTGCTGTTCCACTAAAAAATATTTATGATTCAGCTATAAAAGAGAATTCCATGAGAATCGCAATTCAATACACATTCGCAGTTTTATCGCTCACATTCTACGGTGGCCAGGTCTGACCTTACATGGCGACCATGTCCCCCGTGTATTTGGGGATAATCATAGCGATTGGGTTTCTTACACTGCTGAGTGTCCGCCGCTACCTGTTAAAGAAAATCGTCGACAGTGCGGATCAATTTGATCAATCCAAACGGGCATTTCTCGTTGAGTTTATCATCTGCATGAGTGCCGCTTTTCTGATCATGGCCTACCAGTATCTGATACTTCATTTTCCTCTTGGAAGTACCGTTTCACTTCTCATCGGTTGCATCATCGCAGGTTTCTTCATCGGCCTCAATTCTTCGCTCATCAAGGAAAGAGAGGTGATATCAAGCGCCGCGCAGAAAGGGGCCTATGTTTTTCGTTCAATTCGATATTCACCCATCACCCTTAAATTCACCCTAATTGCAGCCACAACCTTTGTCTTCGTATGTCTCGTACTGATCCTCGTCTTTTCCCGCGATGTCGAGTGGCTTGCTCAAACAGCCCAGGATGCCGATTCGATAATGAATGCCCAGCTTTCAGTTATATACGAAGTTCTGTTCATCATGGGTGTTCTGATGATATTGATTTTCAACCTCATCATATCCTATTCCAAGAACTTGAAGCTGCTGTTCAACAACCAGACTGTCATTCTTGAAAAAGTCAGGCAGGGGGATCTGAGGAGTAAAGTCCCTGTCGCCACCCAGGACGAGTTCGGTGTCATCGCAGAACATACCAACCACATGATCGATGGACTCAGGCACCGCTTTGAGTTGATGCACTCACTCAAACTCGCCGAGGAGGTCCAGCAGAATCTCCTGCCCACGCAAAATCCATCTGTGGAAGGCTATGATGTGAGCGGATTTTCGATGTATTGCGACCAGACCGGTGGAGACTACTACGATTATTACGGTTTACCGGACGGAAAACTTGGTATCGCCGTCGCCGACGCCTGTGGACATGGGGTGGGGGCGGCCATGTTGATGACCACGGTGCGGGCGTTTTTAATATCTTCTGTCGGGAAATATTCTGACCCTGCTGGATTACTTAACGAAATTAACAGATGGATATCCAGAGACTGCGCCACCAGTGGCAACTTCACCACCATGTTCTTCCTGGAATTGCATCCCTACTCACGGCAACTGCGCTGGGTGCGGGCCGGGCACGAGCCTCCGCTTCACTATCACCGAAAATCAAATGAGGTCACAAAACTGGAGGGCGAGGGAATCGTCCTCGGCATCGACGAGTCATACGAGTTCGCAAACCAGCTCACGGATGTGGAGAAGGGGGATGTGATCCTTGTCGGCACCGACGGCATATTCGAAACCCGCAATAGTGAGCAACAGCTTTTCGGGCATGAGAGAGTAAATAGCTTAATTGCCGAGCACAGAGAAGCAGCAGCCGCTGACATCCAACAGGCGATTGTTTCGGAGGTCAAGCGCTTCCGTGGCGACCTGAGCCAGGAAGATGATATAACCATGGTCGTCATCAAAGTGGGGTAAGTGCGCGTGGATGTGTTTCCGGCCGATCGAGAAATTCAAATGTAAGACAAAATTCTACCCATTACCGGCAGGTCCAGTGAATCACCGTCTCCGGCTTTTTGTCTAAAGCGATTTGTCCCCCCTAGTTGAACGTTTGAATGCATAACCGCTACGTCTACTTATGCATTGCTTATCGATCTTAGCTGCTCCTCATTCAAAATCTCATTTTGTGATTATCGTGTGGCATCAAGAAACAGCTTTATAATTTACCAACAGGAGACACCGATGTCAGACCCGATTCTTCGAGCGGCGCATATTTCAAAGCACTACACCATAGGGGAACGCCGGGCGATAGTACTCAATGATATTTCAATGCAGCTTGAAGCGGGGGAGTTCGCGGTCATCTCCGGGGCCAGCGGCAGCGGTAAGACAACTCTGCTTACCGTCCTTTCTGGACTCGACAAACCAAGCAATGGCCGAGTATGGCTTGATACACAGGATATTACAGATTTCGATGAGAACCGCTTGGCACCGCTTAGGAACAGACTGATAGGCTTCGTTTTTCAGGCCTTTCATCTGGTCCCTTCGCTGACATCGATGGAAAACATCATGTTTCCCGCTGAGCTTAACCGGGATCCCGACGCTACTGAAAAGGCTTCCCAACTTCTGCATCGTGTCGGTTTGTGGGAGCAACGCCACAATCGGCCTGAACAACTTTCCGGCGGTGAAAAACAAAGGGTTGCCATCTGTCGGGCACTGATCAATAATCCCCAACTGGTGTTTGCGGATGAACCAACCGGTAATCTCGATTCGGAAAATTCCCGAGAAGTGGTAGAACTGCTCCTCGAGTTGCAGCAGGAATTCAACACGACCCTGTTGCTAGCCACCCACAGCAGTGAGATATCCGACCGCGCCGATCGCGTCTTATCCCTGCACGATGGACGTCTGGTAGATAATGGTTACCGCCAATGATGATTCATTACCGCTTTCTACTGGAAGAACTGCGCTATGGCGGCAAGCAGGTCATCACCTTCGTTATCTGCGTTGCCCTCTCCATCGCTACACTCACCGCCCTCAACAGTTTCAGGCGCGATGTCCATGGTTCTCTGATTGACGAAGCGAGGGAACTCCAGGGGGGCGACATCATCATTCATGCCCATCAGCCCATTTCCGATAAACTACAGCTGGCCGTCGACAGCCTGGCCCAGCAAAACTATCTTAAACAGCAGAAAACATTTGAATTTTATACGGTTGTTCTTTCAGAGATCAAGGACAGTTCATTGCTCTCCAGCATCAAAGCCGTTGAATCCGCCTACCCTTTTTTCGGAACCATCACACTCACCTCGGGGCTGCAATTGGGTGAAGCTCTGGAACCGGGTACGGTGGTGGTCGCTCAGGAGGTGCTTGACAGGCTCGATCGGGCGATAGGCGACAGACTTATAATCGGTGACGTCGCCTTCACAATAGCCGACGTCGTGGCCTTTGAGTCGATGCGGCCTGTTTCGTTTCTGTCTTTTGGACCACGGATCTTCATTTCGATGACAGATCTGGACCAACTCGGTCTTTTAGGACGCGGCAGCAGGGTTGAGCACGAGTTACTGCTCCAACTCTCTGAGCCCGGTGATGCTGAAGATATAACAAAAATTTTGAGCGCATCAGCCGTCCCCAGAGTCGAGCGGGTCGAAACAGCCGCAAGTGCGCGTTCTCGGGTAAGGACTTTTTTCGATAACCTGCTCTTTTTCCTCTCCTGCATCAGTATTCTGACACTGATGCTCAGTGGCATCGGAATGCAGGGCTCGCTCTCTGCCATTCTTTACCAGAAACAGAAAGTCATTGCGGTTACCAAAGCCTTCGGCGCCTCCAACCGATTCCTACTGACCCAATATCTGATCATGGTCTCCTTCATGGGCGCGTTTGGCAGCCTGATCGGAATCGGCCTGGGCTATACGATCAAGAGGCTTTTTCCTTTACTGTTAGGCGATCTGGTTCCACAGGGTGTCGGCTATGCATTCCATCCTGCTGACACGCTGGAGGGAATTGTGCTCGGTATTCTGGTGGTGACTGTGTTTACTCTGCTGCCCCTGCATCGGCTTGGCACCGTCAAGCCGGTGATGATCTTCAGACATGAAACCGGGGCAGCAAAACGGCAAGCAGCCCCTATAATCACCGGAATCATCTGCAGTCTATTCTTAAGCCTGCTAGTCATTCGTCAAATCGACGATGTCAAAATCGGCATTTTCTTCGTGCTCGGTCTGGTGCTCCTGATCGCCACCGTTTCATTAACCGCCTCCGCCTGTCTTTGGCTGCTAAAACGTGCCCCGCTGCCGACATTGGCGCTGCGCCAGGCGGCAAAAAGTCTTTACCGGCCAGGAAACGCCTCCCGGTCAATCATCGTTACTCTCACCTCCGCCATATCAGTGCTGCTGGTAATTTTTCTGCTGAAACTCAATCTGTTCGCTACCTTCATAGAGTCATATCCGGAGAATGCACCTAATCTCTTTTGCATAGACATCCAGCAGGACCAGAAAGATCTCTTCCAGGCAGTGGTGGGTGAGGAAGTTCTACTCTTTCCGGTAATCCGAGCCCGCCTGCTGTCAATCAACGACCAACCGATTGACCCGGTACAGGAAAGAGAGAGAAAGACCGACAATCTGGGTCGGGAGTTCAACCTTACTTACCGGGAAAATCTCCTTGATGACGAAATTATCATTGGCGGTAACTCGCTCTTCGAGGGTACAGAAAGATTACCCCCCGGGGTGGTCGCTTTGTCGGTGCTCGACTCCATCGCTGAAATCGGAGAAATCGAGCTGGATGACCGGATGCGCTTCAATATTCAGGGTGTTGAAATTGAAGCCCAGGTAACCAGTATTCGATCCAGGACAGAATCGCGGCTCTATCCATTTTTCTACTTCGTCTTCGAGCCTGCGACCCTCGAGGCGGCCCCTCAGACCTTTTTTTCGGCCATACATCTGCCCAGGGAACTGATCCCGGACATGATCACCGCCATTGTTGCCCAATTGCCCAATGTGTCGACCATCAATGTCGCCGACGTAGCCGACCGCTTTGGTCAACTGATGAAACGTCTGTCTGTCGTCATCACTTTTTTTGCCTCTTTTTCGATTATGGCTGGCTGTCTTATTCTGATTAGCACTATTTTCGCCACCAGGCTCGATCGAATCAGAGAGACGGTCTATTATAAGGTTCTCGGTGCCGACAGTAATTTCGTCCTCCTGGTGCTGACTTGCGAACATGCGATGCTGGCCCTGTTCAGTTCCATCATGGCCGTGATCTTTGCCGAAGTGGCGGCCTGGCTTATCTGCACCACAGTTTTCAATATCGTCTATCAGCCCCACTGGTACGTCGCCGGGCTGACAGTGGTTTGTTCGATTGTATTGGTGATAATGATCGGGCTGACCAGTTCCTTCGGGATCATTCAACAAAGACCTGCTGTCTATCTGCGGCAGCAGAACGGTACCTGAGCATGACTTTTACACAGCTGGCGAGCGGCTTCAGAAACCTGCTGGTTTTCATCGCGATGATCATCCTGCTGGCGCTGCCTGGCTGCGATTCTCCCGCACCCCCCCAGAACGCCGAGCCTGTGAACGAGGGAAAAACCACAGGTGCAGAGGGAGTAATCGTCGCCATGGGGGACAGCCTTACTGCCGGTCTGGGAGTTGCCCCGACAGAGAGCTATCCTGCTCAGCTTGAAAAACTGCTTGCAGAACGGGGCCTGAATTACCGGGTTGTCAACGCCGGAATCAGCGGTGAAACAAGCAGCGGAGCCAAAGCCCGTATAGACTGGGTGCTGAGATTGAACCCGGCTGTAGTGATTCTGGAAACAGGCGCCAATGACGGGTTGCGGGGCATTGACCCGAAACTTGTAGAAGAAAACATCGAGCAGATTATTGTCAGGCTGAAGCAGGAGGAAATAACCGTCGTATTAACCGGCATGATGATGCTGACCAACCTTGGAAAAACCTACGTGACCGCGTTCAATGATCTGTATCCACGATTGGCCCGCCAACACGAGGTTGTATTTATGCCGTTTTTCCTCAAAGATGTGGCAGCCGAGCCAACCAAGAACCAGGCGGACGGCATCCACCCCAATCCCGCCGGGTATCAAATCATCGCTGCGAATTTGCTGCCCTATGTGGAAAAGGCGATACAGATAGCCTCAGATTAGCTGCCAGGAAAAGCGATTGAATCCGTTGAAAAGAACACCCCGTTCTGTAGAGGGCAAATTTTACAATCATTTTACAATCAATTGTCATATCAATTCTTTGTCCGTAAGGGCAACATTTGCGTGAGAAAATCACCAGGCTCAATTGACAGCCGTTAACCCTGTGGATATGCTTTAGCCGTTAGTGTTTACGTGTAATTTGACTGATTAAAATCAGATGTATCATCACTTCCGGATACATCGTTCGGAGCCTGTACTCTGGATGTATCGGAAAAGTTGGATATGAGATGAAATTATCCCTCGCGATACACAGGAGTCACTATGGCTGAAAAGAAGGCTGCTAAGTTATTTCAGCGGGCATTCGTGTTCCGGTTTGGCCGGATCATTTTGCTCGCTTTCGTATTAGGTTCAGCAATTTATGGGATTGTTGCGGCAGTTTATGCCACCAAGACCATCTTCAAAGTTAAAATGAACTATGCCGTCGTGCTCGAGAAGCTGGGCGGTAAACGCCAGGCTGTGACCGACATCGGCTGGCATGTCCGCCTGCCCTTTTTCACCAAGATTGAGCAGGAAGTGACCCTGATGAACCAAACCCTCTTTCTGGGAGGCAGCAATGAGCCGATGCGCATCATCTCCCAGGAAAACGTTGCGCTCTGGACATCAGCACTGCTGACTTACAGGATTACAGATCTCAAAACCTGGGCCATAGAGAACCTCAAGCCGATGATTCTGCTCCAGGGAGACTACGACGGTATCGTCAAGGATATCATGCAGGCCGAACCGGTGAATAAATTGATCAGCGACCGCCAGCAGGTAAAGGAAAAGATATTTAAGGCACTGAAATCACAACCAATCAACGAGGGAGGGCCATCACTGGAAGAGAAGTACGGTATCGAGATCATCAGCTTCGTGCTCAAAGAAACTCGATTTGGCGATAAACTGGTGGAGGCAACCGAAGAAAAGAAAAGACGCGAACTTATCGCCGAAGCCGAAAACTACGCTGCCGACCAGGAAGCAAGCAGGATCAGAAAGCTTTATGCCGCATATCTGGAAGGTATCAGCTCATTGCAGAAGGAGATCGGCAGACAGGATGGGTCCACCGACACCTCTCTGCTGCAATTCCTGGTGCAGCAGAAATGGGCGTCTGCTTACGAGAAGAACCAGACCGGGCAGAATACCGTGGTGATACAGAATACCGAGAAAATTCCGGCCATAACATTGCCTCTTTCCGAAACAACTCCAGCACCGGAAGAAGTCGAATAATCGAGGACGGGCAACGCCAATGCCACGAAGACTGACTAAAAAGGTACGCTACATACGGTTGCCGGAAAAACGCATCGCCGAAATGGATGCAATCGTTGCCTCGTGGCCCAATGAAACCAAGGAGTTCATGCGCTCCCGCCTGAACCAGTACAAACCGCGCGGCGGCGTTGTGAAGGGCCTGAGCGGACTGTTTCGCTGGTTTACCATCTCCCCTCGTAAACGCGACCTGGCGATCCTCAAGAATCCGGAAATTCTGACCGACTGGCAGAAAAGATTCGAGGTATCCGGCCAGACAGTGCCGAGAAAGGCCTGGAATCATATTCTCGAAAAAGAGCTCAGCGAGAACGACCATGCCTACATGCTTGCTCTTCTCGAGCGCGAGCTTTCCGATGTTCATCTTCCGGACGAACTCGGTGATCTCTTCGAGAAAATCTATCGGGCCCATATCAGAAAAGAGTATACCACCGACCCGGAAGTCCCCCAGGCCCCGATCATTCTTTTCATCGGAACCAGCGGCAGCGGGAAGACTGCCACGGCCACCAAAGCCATCGAACAGATATTCTTCGACAGCGAGGTACGCCCAGAGGTGGACCTCGCCCAGAAGCGGATGAATGTCATGGCCGAATCGCCTTTCTGGAAATCACTAGAGGAGGTCGAGCCGGACCTGGCCTCGGAAATCGAGCGGCGGAAACGGCTGCGAAGGTACGAACGGCTGGCGAAAATTCCTGTCATCAGCAGTGTCTTTCGCAAACAGATCGGCAAAAACCTCAGCGATCTGGAAGAGCAGAGCCTGGTCGTCGATTTTTCCCGTATTACCCCAAACGATTTCCAGACCGCGCTTTCCGGGGAACCAGGTAACTATCTCAGGCGGGCTTTCGGAAACCCAAGAGCAACCTGTATCAGACATCTCGAAGAAGCGCATAGCGCTTTCGCTCGCAAGGAGAGCGGACGGGCCAGCGGTGGAGGGCCCGAGCGCCAACAGGGCACCCTGGTGGACAGCTCCAACATCATCATCGACGAGATCATTAACGGTACGAGAGACTGCCTGCTCATTGCCACTTCCGACCAACCGGAGATTTTCGATTCGGCTATTTACCGACGATTTGTGGAAAAGGGACTGATTATCGACGTCTCCGATTACTGGCTCAAGAAAGCCAACATGAGAGAGATCATCCGCATTGAGCTGATGCGCAACAATATCCGCGTTGTGGATGATGAACTACCACCTGAGTATGGCAACGTCCAATGGATCAATTCTGAAGATCTGAACACCGCCGTCGGTAAATTCTACCGCGTGTTCAAAGACCGTGCTCTTCAGGTCACCCCGGCCTATGTGCGTAAATTGGTAGGATATATCATCAGCCTCAAAGGGACGTTCAGCGCCGATTTTCTCGACGATCCGCTGCTTGTTCGTCACGCCTTTGAAATGGTGGCCAGAAACGCCTTCGGCGATCTGTTTAAAAAAGTGGTCAACAGAATTGACCGCACCGCCAACTGGGAAGATTATGTGGGCGATATCAAAGACACATTCTCAGAGATGGCGAATAACTGCCTGATCTACAATGTAAATGAAGAGAAGGGCGTGGTGCTGAATGGACCGCCCGGCAGCGGTAAGACCTTTCTGGTTCGCACCTGGCTCAGCGAGAATAAGAAAATCCATGATATCAGCACCAGTCCCAGTGCCTTGCATAACCCTGCCGATCCCATCGACGGCACGGTTGAAAATCTGTTGAAGGTATACGACATAGCCAAGATGATCGCCCCGGCCGTGGTCTTCTTCGATGAAGGGGATGCGCTCGCCCCTCGGCGCAGCAGCAGCGGTGGCTCCCCTTCCGACCGGCTGACCAACAAGTTTCTTAATATAATTGATGGGGAACAGCCTCTCTCCAAAGTTTTCACGGTGTTGACAACCAACCGTCTTGACCTGCTTGATCCGGCACTGATCAGGTCAAAGCGACTGAAAGTACTCGAGGTGTCCGGACAACTGGCAAAGCGCGATATCAACGGAATTATCGATGCAACCATCAACGGTATACCGCTGGAGCAGGGTCTTACTTCCTCCGAGGTGATCAACGCGGCCAAAGGAATCTGCAACACACCGGCAGATTTTGCCGCTTTTGCCGAGAAAGCCCTGTCGCTGCGCAGCACCGAGTTGATGGTTTTGAGCAAATTTCGGGATATATCGTCACTTTCGCCAGAAAAGCAGGAACGTTTTCTAAAGTTCAACCTAAAGACGCTTACCGGCATCTTAGAGGCGGTCGGCGACAGCGGAAACCTGCTGAAGGCGCTGCGCGAGTCGACTTCCCAATTTCTTGAAAACTATGAAGAGGCGATCACTCTTTTTGCCAGCGTTGGCAACGAATCAGACTACCCGCTCTGCCAGTCCCACCTGCGGCATGCGCGAGAGGAGATGTCGCAGAGCCCCACCAGAAAAGGCAAAGTCGAGCTCGATGATTTCCTCGAAGCCGAGCTCAGTATTGAACCTCAAAAGGGCTTCATCATTGGTGTCGGAGCAAATGACCTGGACGGGGTCCTTCTCCCCATCGCCACCAGTCTGACTTATAGCCTGTCGGCGGAGAAGATTCTGGTTACCGGTGCCGTCTCTGCATCCGGTGACAGCTCTGCCCAGATGGAAATGGCCGTCCAGATGACGCAGCAGTCTGCCCAGGAGGCGCTGACCCTGGTTAAAAACTATTTTCAGTCATTGATTCCCCAATACAGCATGGCCAAGATGCTTGGAGAGTTTCTCGCTAAACTCACCATTCATCATCAGCTCCTATCAGCATCTTATAATGTCGGTGGGCCATCAGCCGGCTATGCTCTGGCTCTCAACACGCTCTCGGCCATTCTGCATATTCCCATCTACAATGATTTCGGGAT
This sequence comes from Desulfofustis sp., assembly GCA_013042475.1. GTDB lineage: Bacteria > Desulfobacterota > Desulfobulbia > Desulfobulbales > Desulfocapsaceae > JABDQA01. The sequence goes on along the minus strand of JABDQA010000184.1, from coordinate 9,528 downwards.
CACCGGTGCCCCGTGGACAAAAGGGATCACCAAAGACGAGGTGGGAGGCTCAGTGATAATCGGTGGGCATAAAAAGAAGACCGAAAAAGTATTGCAATATCTGAGGCGTATGTACATGCCCCGACAGAATTACAAAAGTCTCGAAAACGAATTTTTAATTGGCTATTGGAGTCAGAACAAAGATATTCTCGGCGTCACCCACTTCGGAGACCTGGTGCCGGAAACAATATGGCTGGGCGAACACTACGAAGATCTTTTGCTCGAACTGATTGATACTCGCATTCAGTACAAACTCAAAAAATATCAGAACAACGAAATTGACGAAAAAAGCAAGGATGCGATCAATCGCCTCAAATCGACTCTGAAGCAGGATGCTGAGAAGGAGATCAAGAGAAAACTCGAGGCAATCAAGAACTACCTGAGCAATCCCGATCACGATCCGCTACTATCGCTGGAATCGATCTTTCGGGAAGAGCCGAAAATGGTCACAGAACAGGTGAAAAAGGTCTTCGGCGTGCTCGATCCCATTGCCCGGCGCTTCAGAAAGGAGACTGCCGCTCGCTGACCAAGTAGAGTCTGCCATTCCCTTTGATTATCCCTCATGCCCAGACCATCGATATGGGGGCAGAAAGAATCCATCCGGTGTTTTAGAATCATGACATCGACATTGACTATCTACACAAAAACTAGGTGCAGATGAGATGAGCACTTCTCCCGGTATATGCTGGTTCCGCCAGGATCTTAGATTACATGACAATCCCGCTCTGCTGGCAGCTATTGACTGTGGAGAGGTGTTGCCCGTGTTCATCCTCGATGATGACAATGCGGGTAATTGGAAGTGCGGAAGTGCTGCACGATTATGGCTGCATCACTCTCTTAACGCATTACAGAAATCCCTCGAGGGAAGGCTCAGCATTCACCGGGGGCGGGCGGAAGATATAATCCCACGACTATGCCGAGACCATCAGAGTACCCGGGTGTTCTGGAACCGCTGTTATGAACCATGGCGATTCGAGCGGGATAAGGAGATAAAGAAACGACTTCAGGAGCAATCAATCGATGCTCAAAGCTTCAACGGTTCGCTCTTGTGGGAACCCTGGCAGATCATGAAAAAGGACGGTACGCCCTATAAAGTCTTTACCCCCTTCTATAAGAGTGCCCGCACAAACGCCAATGCAACACCGGCCGTCCCCCTGCCAGTACCAGATAATATACCCCTAATGCGGAAAGATTCAGATGGCCTCACAGTAGACGACCTCAAACTGCGGCCAGATCATCCCTGGTGCGAAAAGATCGAGCGTCATTGGCGGATCGGCGAAGAGAATGCGCAAATAGTCCTCGAAGAGTTTATCGAGGCCAAGATAGATCATTACAACCACGGGAGGGATTTTCCTGCCGAAAAAGGCACCTCCAGGTTGTCGCCGCACCTGCATTTTGGGGAGATTTCTCCGCGCCAGGTCTGGGAGCGGGCCAGTGAGGTTGGGTTTGATGACAATATAGAAGTATTTAAATCCGAGCTTGGCTGGCGTGAGTTTTCCTATTACCTGCTCTATCACTTTCCCAGGATGCCGTATGATAATCTCAAGTCTAAGTTTGACCGTTTCCCATGGTGGCTTAACGAGCAATGGCTAAAGCGCTGGAAGCAGGGAATGACAGGTGTTCCTTTCGTAGATGCCGGAATGAGGGAGCTCTGGCAGACCGGGCACATGCACAATCGTGTTCGCATGATCGTTGCCTCGTTTCTGGTCAAAAATCTGCTCATCGACTGGCGTCACGGGGCTGCCTGGTTCTGGGACTGTCTGGTCGATGCCGATCTGGCCAGCAATAGCGCGAGCTGGCAGTGGGTAGCGGGTTGTGGTACCGATGCGGCACCATTTTTCAGGATTTTCAATCCCGTGACCCAGGGACAGAAATTCGACCCAGACGGTATCTACACGAGACACTTCGTACCGGAGTTGAAAGAGCTGCCCAGCAAGTATCTTTTCAGTCCCTGGAATGCTCCCCAGACAACCCTCGAGCAAGCCGGTGTCCGCCTCGGCGACAGCTATCCCTGCCCTCTTGTCGATATTCAACAGTCACGGCAGAAAGCACTGGATGCGCTCAAAAAAGTCTCATCATCTTCCTAATCCATGAATCGATAACCAGATAGTAACTGGGATAATCTCTAATAGTTTCAGGCAATCCCAACCTGCAAAGGAATAAAAGGGACAGTCATGGACAGGGATCACCAGCAGTTTATAGTTTGGTGATCTTCTGAATAATCAACACAAAATAGGAGCACACTATGACCTCCACACCATTATTTGACAGCTACACCATGGGAGATCTGAGCCTGAAGAACCGGATCGCCATGGCCCCCATGACCCGCGGCAGAGCAGGTGACACCAGGATACCAAATGAACTGATGGCTGAACATTATTTCCAGCGTTCCTCAGCCGGTCTTATTATCACCGAGGCCACGGTCATCTCGACCCAGGGTATAGGGTGGATAGGGTCACCTGGAATCTACACCGAGGAAATGGCTGCCGGCTGGCGTCTGGTGACCGATCGAGTAAAGCCCACCGGAAGCCACATCTTCCTCCAGCTCTGGCACTGCGGCAGGGCGTCTCACAGCGATTTTCACGACGGGGAGCTACCTGTCTCGGCCTCCGCTGTGAAGCTGCAGGGCGATCAGATTCATACGCCGCTCGGCAAGAAGGACTACGAGACCCCCCGTGCCATGACCATAGAAGAGATTGGTGCCACCGTGGCAGATTATCGCAGAGCCGCGCAGCTTGCCCATGATGCCGATTTTTCAGGTATCGAGGTGCACTCCGCCAACGGCTATCTTGTCAATCAGTTTCTTGATTCACGAACCAACAAACGCGACGACCAGTATGGCGGAAGCCTTGAGAATAAAACCCGATTTCTGCTTGAGGTACTCGCCGCGGTTACCGAAGTGTGGCCTTCCCAGCGAGTCGGCGTCAGGCTTTCACCCAATGGCGTTTTCAACGACATGGGTAGCAAGGACTTTCGTGAAACGTTTCTCTATGTCATCCAGCAATTAAGTAAGTTGAATCTCGCCTACGTCCATATCATGGACGGACTCGCCTTTGGCTTCCACGAGAAGGGTGAGCCCATGACCCTGGCTGAATTCAGGGTCCATTATCCGGGTACGATTGTCGGTAATTGCGGTTACACCCAGGCAGAAGCCGAGGAGCGAATTGCAGCCGGACATGCCGACATCGCCGCTTTTGGGCGGCCGTTTATCTCCAATCCTGACCTGTTGGAAAGGATGAAAAACGGTTGGCCGCTGGCCCCCTTTGATGACATGTCGCTCTGGTACACTCCCGGACCGGAGGGATATACAGATTATCCTCCCTACTCAGGATAGTTCTACTTTCATCTAGGAATTGCTGCCATCTCCTGGGTTGATTGTTCAGTGCCACTGGACAGATATTCTGATAAATGGATTAATCTCAGGGCCTTGAGAAGATGCCGCCTCGATTAATAAATTTGAGGCGGCGTCTTTGTTTTTTTTGAATCGCACGATCTGACAACTCATCGATTTGAAAAAGTTATGGTGGTGATATTGTAAAAATTATTTTCATTGTGCTACACTGAATTTGTCGTCTGGTGAGAGTTTAACATTGAAATTCAAGGAAATGGTAAATGCACAGTCAGATTGTACGCCGAATAGCAATGTTTTTCTGCCCCTTCCTGCTATTAGGGTTGGTGTCCAATGGTAGGGCAACAGCAGAAGGAACCGACTTTACACTTACGGTGGTCAACACCCACCAGACAATGTCCTGCGGCGAGCTCAGACTCGAGTCAGGCTGCTTTCTCTGCAAGCGTGGCGACATCACCTACAGATACAAAGCCGATGCCATAGAGAAGGTCACCTATAAAGGTGAAGCCATCTACCCCTACGACATCCCGGTTGAACTCACTGAAGCGGATCTCTACGAAAAAGATTGCGACTATCTTGTCAAAACCCTCAAGAGCCCTCTGATACTCGAAAATAATCCGGACATATTCATCCTCGTGGGCACCATGTACGAAAAGGGCATCTGCACCAGAAGAAATATTCAGCAGGCATACACCTATTATCGGAAGGCCGGGAAACCGGGTAAGAAAAAATACGCTGATCTCAGACGAAAATCTGGTTAAATCTGATTCACTGTCCAACAGACAATTTCCAAACCTCCCTCTTCTTCTGCAATGTCCTGGATGCGTCCTGCAACTGCATCTTCCTGCACCGTTCTTCCCGGAGAAACTGGCATTTTTCCGAAACTGTATTACAAGCAAACAAGTACGTAGTTCCTTCATGACACTCGAGAACGGTAACCAGGATCATTATTATGCTCAATAGATCTAAGATGCGGGTCGTTTGCACATTTCTTACGATTTTCATCATGGTGGTGTGTGCACCTTTGACTGTCAAAGGAGAGGAGCAGCCTGCTGCCGATACCGTAGCAACCGAAGAACAGAATCTTGACCTCATCGATGCCTACAAATGGTCCAATTTGCTTCCCAAAGAACTGATTGATCTGCAAATAGACATTGAGTCTCTGGCCGATATATCCAACCTCGAGGAAGAATTTGCCGATATTGGCGACCTGGTTGAGGAGCTCGAGTGGGACAGTGTCTCCCTCAAGTCAACCCCCAACCTGACTTTTTATGCGATTAACACCTTTGAGGCTAAAATCAATAAGCTCAACATCAGGCTGAACAGAATCAACGAGCCGCTGCAAAAAAACATCAACGAACTCGAGGCCTGGCATGACCGCTGGGCCGAGTTGGAGAAAAAACTCCAGCAGATCAGCATCAGACTCGACAGTGAATTCGAATCCAGCGACACATTCCCCGAGTTCTATCTCCTGACCGATATCATCAATAACGGGAAAAAGCTGATCAATTCCCATCTTCGAGCGAACCTGCTTGCCGGTCATGAAATCGGCAAAATCCAGACGAGAATATACAGTCTGAGCGTCATTGGAGATGAGTTGATCAGGGAAATGACCGCAACCGGAACGCAGCAGACATCGCCTTCGATGCTGTCGGCCGACTTTTACCGACAGGTCGATCGAGCGAACATTCAGACAGGTCTGCAAAATGTTAAGCTTTTCTTGAAAAATCAGCTTACGCACGGGATCCAGAATTTGCGTTTCGTTGCTATCGGACTGCTGGTAATTCTGGGTCTCGTCATCCCGATCAGTATGTCCAGGAAATTGGTCAAACCATTCTCCACCTGGAGCAGTTTTGCCAACCGGCCCGTCGCCACCTCTCTATTTGTTTTTTGTCTGGGCTTTATCTCCTATACTACTGTGAGCACCTTCGTAGCGCTGCCGCAGGACTGGGAAACCCTGATTTATCTGCCGCTCTTTTTAAGCGTCGCGGTATTCTCCGACAATATCTGCAGTACCAGGTGGCAGACCATACTGCTCCGCCAACTGCTGTTATACATCGGTCTGACCGTCATGCTCGCCCTGGTCAACCTCCCCCAGGTATTGTTTTATCTTTTCGTCTTTTACGCCTCCTTGGGGTTGATCGCCTATTATCTTTTCTATGTGCTGCGGCAAAGCGATAAATCTGATGGCGGCAGATCTATCTGGGTGGTGCTGGTCTGGGTAATTTTCCCCGTTCTCGTCATCGTCGCGGGGGTAAGCGGTTTCGACCAACTTGCGGTGGTTCTTTTTGGCAGAATACTCGCCTTGATTGCCACCACCATTACCATCCGGCTGATGCTGCTTTTTGTCTCGGGCCTCCTCGAACTCGCTCTTGACAATGCTCCATGGAGTTTCATAAATAACAATGCTGCCACCATCGTCCGGCAGGTGACGCCCCTCCTGGTGCTTTTACACTTCATTCTCTGGATTGCCTTTGCCCTGGTTATCAGCTGGGTCTACCCCACCCTGTTCGAGGCGTTTGCGGCTCTGTTCTCGCTACAGTTCACCATCGGCTCAATTACCGTATCGCCTGGCGCGGTTATCAACATCATACTCATCGTTTATGTGACGCTGCTCGTCTCACGCGGATTCAGAGCCTTTCTGCTTCAGGAAGTACTCCCCGCCCACGGGGTCGAGAAAGGCGTTCAACTCTCCATCTCCAGGCTGGTGCATTACGCTGTACTCACGATCGGTTTTATCTTTCTGCTGCGAGTTCTGGGATTTGGTTTGAATCAGATCACTATTCTGGGCGGCGCCCTCGGCGTTGGCATCGGCTTTGGACTGCAGGCGATCGTCAATAATTTCGTCAGCGGACTCATTCTTCTTTTTGAGCGCCCCATCAAGGTCGGTGATATGATCGATGTGGGTACTCAGATCGGGGAGGTCAAGGAACTCGGTCTCCGGGCCACGACGGTGCAGACCTTTGACAACGCGGAGGTGGTTATTCCAAATTCACAGCTCATCTCCGGCAACGTGACCAACTGGACCCTGGCAGAAAAAAAAGTCCGGGTCCGGGTACCGGTCGGTGTTGCCTATGGAACCGATATTTCAACGGTTTTCCAAATATTGCTGGGGTGTGCGGAAGCCAACTTAAGAGTTTTGAGCAGTCCAAAGCCAGCGGCATTGTTTCTCGCTTTTGGGGCAAGTTCACTCGATTTTGAATTAAGGGCATGGATACCAGATTTTGACCACAGAGTTGAAGTGTTGAGTGAACTGAACCAGGACATAGAGTCTGAATTTCAACTCGCTGGCATCGAAATTCCGTTCCAGCAGACAGATTTACATCTGCGCTCGGTGGACCAGGAAGCGGCTGAATTTCTCACTGGAGCGCAGCAGAGAACTGCAGAAAGGCCGGCATAAATTAACGATAGACTGATCGGCGAAGTGGTCCCTCAATCGGTTGAGTAACTCGATATCAAACCCGGCAAAGAGATCGTTGCCGTCTTCAAGGCCTCGGCCTTCAAAAAGCTGTTTTGAAAATTTTCTGCCCCTCGTTCCCGCTGGTCCACCCGTTTACAGAACCCTCATTCGATTTATCTCAACCAGACCCAACGGCTGATAGTGAATTTCAGATCGAAAACCGTTCCCAGCGGAGCAGTCTGTCGATGACGGCACCGATTATGAAGCCTGCTGCAAGGTTGGAAGCCATGGTGATCCCGGCAATGAGCAGAATTACGAAAAATTCTTTCCGCCGTCGAGTGTCGATGACAGTCAGTCCCAGGTGAAGTCCAGCGAAAACCAGCAATACGCCAAGCACCGACAGAGGAAGCAATCTGACAATATTGAGCGTATGTTCCCCGAAGAATACAGCAAACAGTAGAAAGAGCCCGCCAATGAACAGGTTCGACCCACCGGTTCGAGCGCCGAACCGGAAACGTGAAGCCAGCCCGCCTGCGCCATGGCACAAGGGTATGCCGGCAAGGAAGAAGCTAAAACCATTAGCCAGGGCCATACTGATGCACAATCTGCGATGGGTTACCAAAGAGGCGTTTTCTCCGAAATACTGTTTGGACAGATCGGCATTTGCTATCACTGCATTACCGACAGTCATCGGTATCTGAGGCAGAACAAGTATTATCAGAGCAAAACTGAAATCAGCCGCCGTCGGCAGCGAGTAGGGCAGCAATTCGGGCAGATGCAGGCCGACCACTGTATTTTCCCACCCCTGGCGGCTGCCAGCCAACAACCCTATCAGCATACCCAAACCTATGACCACGACCGCTGCTGGAAGTCTGCGGTTGTCAAGCAACAGCAGACAGATAAGGCCAAGTCCTCCGCCGAGTAGAATGCCTACTGGTAGAAACCCGATCTGCTGGAGCTGCAGATACGGCTCGGTCACCCCCTGTAGCTGTTGGAGGGTGGAATCGCCGGTCATCAAATGCACTCCCATGGTCAGAAGCAGCATGCCGGTGGATAGCTGAACACCCCGAACAACCGCCTTGGAAATGTAACGGGAGATAACATCGATTAGGCCAGTTATACCAAGCAGCAGAAGGATCGCAAACACCAAGAGACAGGAGGCCTGAACCTGGCTCGCGGTGACCGAGGCGGCGATAGCATAGCCACTGATCACTTTCATTGGCTCCACCGGGCTCGTTACGCGAAAATATAGACCACTGAAGATGTAGTATAGTCCTATGGTAAAGAATATACCGGTGGGATCGAGCTGGTTGATGACGATCAGTCCCATCCCCAACGGCAGCAGCGTGCCCAAATCGCCAAGCGATCCTGATATTTCAGTGCGATTGAGTTGCAGCCACGTCGGCATGTTTTTTAGACCTCGTGCACTCCTGATTGATCCATTTGGCAGAACCACCATACCCGATTTTTTTCAGGAATTTAAGGGTGTTTTACAAAAATTGGATTTCGCTCAGGCTCAAGGCGTATTGCGAAACTTCGACGCAACCCATTTCAAGGATTTGGCAACGTTCTTACCCTAAGTGTAGCCCATAGCAAGCACACGGTATGGAGGTAGTTCAAGAAATGGTTGCACATTGACGGGTGAACCAATCGTACAGTCACTCAGATAATCAAGCCAGCGGTTTGCCATACTTCTTTTTCTGAGTCTTCATACGCTTCAACTCGACGTCACCCGGTACTACTATTTCCGGTCTCATCTTCAAGTTGAGGCTTCGTTTGCGACCCCGGTACTTCACTGAGTTGAGGATCAGCTTCATGGTTTCACGGCGAGCCAGATGCTTGTCATCCGATTTGATGATCCACCAGGGACACTCTCTGGTATGGGTCTTCTGCAGCATTATCATCTTCTTTTCGGTAAACTCATCCCAGAGATCCTGGGCCTGCAGATCGACCTCAGAGAGTTTCCACTGGCGCAGCGGGTCGTTGCGGCGCCGCTCAAAGCGCCTGGCCTGTTCGCCTTTTGACACCGAGAAATAGAGCTTCAGCAGAATGGTCTGACCGGCATCGAGGATGAAGTTGTTTTCATAGAGGGTGACCTTGCGCAGAAATCGACGGTACTGATCGTCGGTACAGAAAGACATGACCGGCTCGACCATGGCCCTGTTGTACCAGGACCTATCGAACAGCACGATTTCTCCGGCCCGGGGAAACTGCTCAATATAGCGCTTCATGTGCAGTTCTGTCTGCTGCACGGAATTTGGTTTTCCAAGGGCCACGACCCGGCAGTGTTTCTCATTCATGTAGCGGGTCACTCGCCGGATCGTCCCGCCTTTGCCCGAAGCATCCCGGCCGTCAAACAGAATGATCATCTTTTTACCGGTACGCTCAAGATGCTCCTGCATCTTGATCAGCTCAGCCTGGTATGGTTTGAGCTCCTCAGCCTTGTAGTATTTGATTAGAGAAGATTTTATAATCTCCCTTTTATGTTTTTCTTTGAGAATTGAATAGATGCGATCATGATAGAAGCTGTCCACCTCGGGATCACTTGACTGCGAGTCAAGGCCTTTGAGGACGGCTTCAATTCTTTTGCTGCTGCTCTCGTTTTCTTTTCTCATCTGGCAAGGCTGAATATGGATGTCATCGCAATCAGCTGTTCTCCGTCTTCACTCTTTATGCTCCGTCTGTGCCGACGTTCGCGTTGTGTTTGTCCAACCCAAATTCGGAAACGAGAAAACCGACG
>JABDQA010000179.1 GCA_013042475.1 Desulfofustis sp. | reverse complement strand
ACCGGTATGCGTAAATTCGGCGCCATCATCGGTGACAAGGCTCAGACCGGCTGCAATTCGGTGACCAGCCCCGGAACGGTCATAGCCAGGGGCTCCTTTCTGATGCCCAACACCACGGCCCCATCGGCGTTTCTTTCTGAGAGAAGAATTGGTTAACCGCTGCCCGACGGGGTCGATTTCAATGGCAGGTTCATTTATTACGTCGGACCAGTCGATCCGCTTGGTGACGAGGTCGTTGGTCCCGCCGGGCTGACCCTCTGGCAGCAGGAGATACTGGCAGCGAAAAGCTGAAATCACCCCTCGCCCAAGAACAAAAGCCGGTGTCAGTTGACACCGGCTTTTGTTCTTCTGTTGCTGATCCTTTTAACCTGTTGTTGGCCTCGCCAATTATCTCGTTTTCATTTGACGGTACAGGTCATGTCCTGACCGCAGCACATGGGCGATTTAATCTTGCCATGGCCGTTCGGGCACTTCGAAATCTGAACTTCATTGCCGTCGTCAAGCTTCAGGGAATCGTCAACAAGCGGTGCGTCGCATTTTGCACAGGTCGCATTTACTCCCATACCACATTTGGAACATTCATAAGTTGCCATACCGCTCTCCTTTTTATATCAAGCTTGTTGTTGTTTCTGCCCAAGAACAGGCATCCGACTTCTGAATCCACCATAGGTTTCAACCACCAGAAGTCAAGCTGTCAGCCGCTGCCGGCTCATGATTTCTTTCTTCTGAACATCGAGTTAACCGAAAACTGACGATCCGTTCCCTGCAACAACCAACCGAGGCGCTCACCGGGATTGGCCCGCGCCACCTCCCTGCCGACCGAATCCCGCATCTCCTCGATACGGAATCGATTGACCTCCATGCCAGGCCCCATATACTCAATCTCCTCACCCTGGTGACAGACGTTGCGCAATTCGACCCTCAGGCCCCGTTTACCGGTTCCTCTCACCACGGCCACAGGTTCATAGTCCTGCTCGAGTCGAGATGAATCATAAAGCATATCCCCAGGACCAGGCTGTTGATGGGCAAAATTTAGACTCATACCTCTGGTGCCGGTCTTTTCTATTTCATCGAGAAACTGCTGCGGAAGTTCGATATTTCGCGGTTGCTTCCATTGCTCCAAATCCAGTTCGCACAGGTAGTCGAGTGCTGCACGATATACCCGTGTCACCCCGCCCACATAGAAAATGGACTTCATCCTGCCCTCGATCTTCAATGAGTCAATGCCGGCAGCGACAAGTGCAGGGAGGCTTTTAAGCAGGCAGAGATCCTTGGAGTTGAAAATGTAGGTACCGCGCTCGTCTTCGTGTACCGGGAAATACTCCCCGGGTCTTTTTTCCTCCACCAGTGCATAATTGTACCTGCACGGATGGGCGCACTCCCCCCGATTGGCGTCTCTGCCGGTCATATAATTCGACAACATGCATCTTCCCGAATAGGAAATGCACAGGGCGCCATGGGCAAACACCTCGATCTCCGCCGAAACCTGCTTTCTGATTTCGCCGATTTCTTTCAAGTTGAGCTCTCGGGCCAGATTCAACCGGGCCGCACCATGCTCGAACCAGAATGAAGCAGACTGGCTGTTAGTGACGTTGGCCTGGGTCGACAGATGGATTGGAAGATGAGGCACTGTAGTGCGGGCCAATTGCAGAATGCCCGGATCAGAGACGATCAGTGCATCGACGCCAGCCTCGGCGAGAGTGAGCAGGTAGGGTTCAAGCCCGTCGAAATCATCGTTATGGGCGATGATGTTGACCGTAACATACACCTTCACACCCCGCTGATGAGCGTAATCAACGGCGCAGGCCATCTCCTGATGGTCAAAATTTGACGCCTTGGCACGCAACCCATACTTTTTGCCACTCAAATATACCGCGTCCGCGCCATAATGAATGGCGGTCACCAGCTTCTCGAAACTTCCTGCCGGAGCAAGGAGTTCAGGCATGACGGGAGCGGACGAATTCATTGCTTGTATTTCCTTCATGGCGGTTTATCATCTAACTGCTTAACCAATAAGACAAAAGGTCTAAGCTTATCGATCCTATTAAAATAACGGTGAATAATCCTTTGGCAAGCACTTCAATGAAACGGATCGGTCTGGCCATGAGCGGCGGGGTCGATTCAACCGCCTCTGCCCTGATTCTCAAAGAACATTACAAAGTCAGCGGTTTTCTGATGGATATCGGTCAGCCCTGCTTTTCCGAACAGGCAGAAGAGGTCGAGACCATCGCCGGCAGGCTCGGTATAGATCTGCAGATTGTTGATCTCAAGGTTCGCTTCAAAGAGATCGTTCTCGACTACTTCATCGACAGCTACAAAGAGGGCAAAACCCCCAATCCCTGCATGATCTGCAACCGGGAGATCAAGTGTGGGCTTTTTCTTGAGCACATACTCTCTAATGGTCTCGAAGCCATGGCCACCGGACATTATGTGCAGCGCCGCGAAATGGATGGTTACCCTGCCCTTTACCGGGGGATCGACCACCACAAGGATCAATCCTATTTTCTGGCCCGATTGAGCTTGGAACAACTGGGGAGATTGCGCTTTCCCCTCGGCGCCATGCGAAAAGAACAAACTTATGCATTCATGGAAGCGCACGGATTCAATGATTTCCGCGGTAAAGAAAGCCAGGATGTATGTTTTCTAAAAGACATGAAAGTAAGTGAGTTTCTGGACGATGAGTTGGACAGCTCGATAATGGCAGGCCCCATCGTCACGGTTGATGGCGAACAAATCGGCCGGCACCAGGGACTGCACCGCTATACGGTAGGTCAGAGACGCGGACTTGGACTTCCCGATCATACGCCCTGGTACGTCTGTGCGCTCGATGCAGGCGCAAATAGACTGATCGTTGGTAAAAACGAACACCTGAACACCAGGGTACTAAAAGCGGTGGCGCCGCACTGGCTTGTCCCTTCACCTCCCGAATGCGGCGATCGATTCACGGTGAAAATACGCTCAACCCATTCCGGGACGATGGCGACCATTACCGAGATTGATGGGAGCCATATCGCCGTTGAATTTGACCAGCTGCAGCGAGCCATAAGTCCAGGCCAGTTCGCCGTACTTTACAACAACAACCAGGTAATCGGATCCGCTGAAATAATCGCTTCCTGAATCAGTTTCGCGTAATGAAAAAGGCCTATTTGAGCACGCTTGGCTGCAAGGTCAACCAGTTTGAGACCGCCGCTTTTAAAAGCCAGCTGGAGCAGCAGGGAGTGGTGGTGACCTCCGATCTGGAAGAGGCCGACTATATCATCGTCAACACCTGCACCGTAACCGCCAAAGCCGGAGGTGAATCTCGCCGTGAAGTCAGAAAGGCGCTGAGGCGCAACGATAGGGCCAAGGTGCTGGTCACCGGCTGTCACGCCCAACTCGAACATGACGAATTGATCCGACTCCCGGACATCGATTCATCGCGTCTGGTGATAGCCGGTAACGACGCCAAAGAGCGGATCATCACCAATTTGCTGGCCGGCCACTCGGAAACGGATTCTCGTCCCAGCGTTGAAATTCGCCAGGTGCAGGAAATTGCATCGCTGCAGGTAGATCGATTCGCAGGCAGGACCCGGGCCTACCTGCGCGTCCAGGACGGCTGCGAGAGTTTCTGCAGTTACTGCATCGTCCCTTATGCCAGGGGGCGAAGCCGAAGCCTGCCGCTCGCCGAGGTCATGCGGCAAGCATTTATTTACGAGCAGGCCGGACACCATGAAATCGTGGTTACCGGAATCCATGTCGGCCGCTATGGCCATGATCTGTCAGAGAAATGTAATATTGTCGGGCTACTTGATAGGTTATGTCAGGAGTTCTCGTCGATTCGGTTCAGACTCTCCTCGATTGAGCCGCTGGAAATCGGTCCCGAACTGTTGAATTTAATGATTCAAGCCGAAAATTTGATGCCGCATCTGCACATTCCACTTCAAAGCGGCGACAATGAGGTTTTGAAACGAATGAACAGACGCTACACCAGAGAACAGTTCAGAGAGGTTATCGATAAATGTCGGGCCGCGGTTCCCGATGCGGCGATCGGCTTCGACGTCATGGTCGGTTTTCCTGGTGAAACGGACTCGATGTTTGAACAAAGCAGAGAACTTATTGAGTCTAGCGAGTGCACCTACCTCCATGTCTTTCCATTCTCAAAAAGGCCTGGCACCAGGGCCGCTGAGTTTGAGGACCAGGTCGCCACCGATGCCAAACAGAAACGGGTTGAGATCTTACGAACCCTCGGCAGGGAAAAAAGCAGCGCGTTTTACCGCCGTTACATTAATTCGAGACGAGATGCACTGCTGGAGACGGAAAAGCTTTCCGGCAGCGCACTCAAAGGCTATACTGACAACTACATTCCCGTTGTAACGGCCCTACCCCGGGAACTGCCCACTGAACCGGTTGTGGTTGAACTCATCGAACTTTCAGGAGAAGCAGTTAAGGCCAGGATCGTGTAGGAGATGATCGGCGAAATCATTGCAATCGGTGACGAACTCACCTCCGGCAGAATCATGAACACCACCAGCGGTTATGCCGCCCGAAAACTGTTCGATGCCGGCCACACCATTCATGCCATGAGTACCATCGGTGATACGCCGGAACTCATAGGTGAGGCCCTGCTCACGGCAATCAGCCGGGTTGACTTCATCATCGTTACAGGCGGCCTCGGGTCCACCGACGACGACATCACCAATGTGGCCGTCTCCCAGGCGCTCAACCGGCCAACAATGCCTGATCTGACCATCCTTGCCTGGATAAGGGAACATCTTGCCAGTCATAGGCTTTCGAGGAACAATCCCCTGGAAAAACTGGCCTGGCTCCCTGGCGGAGCTGAATCGCTCGAGCCCGATTCAAGGGTGGCCGGCTATCAGCTGGTCCACGACGATACGCCCATTTTCTTCCTTCCCGGCGTCCCTGAGGAGATGAAGGATCTGATGACCCGGATCGTGCTGCCAAAACTCATGGCCTGGCAGGAAGGGGCAATACTTCAGACCGTGCAGCGTATTTACAAGGTATTTGGCCTGGCCGAATCGGAAATCAACCGAAGAATAAAGGCGACTGATCTGGATTCGGAAATTAAAATCGGCTATTACCCGGTCTATCCTGATGTTCATGTCAGCATCATGGT
>JABDQA010000177.1 GCA_013042475.1 Desulfofustis sp. | reverse complement strand
ACCATCTCTTCAGCTAAGTCGACAATGTTTTCAAGTTTGTCGATTTCGTCCTGTTCTATTCTGGCGCACGCAAGCTCAACCGCATGTATTTCGAGCACAGCTCTCAGGGAAGAAATTTCACTAAGTTCCTCAAGCGACAAATCAGTAACCCTGACGCCACCTTGCGGGATACGTTCAACCAGACCGTCTTGCTGCAATAATCGAAACGCTTCTCTCACAGGGGTTCTGCTTACCTTAAGTGATTCTCCAACAGCGATTTCAAGCAACCGCTCACCAGGCATGAGCTGCTGTTCAAGGATTTGCTTTCGTAACAGATCGTAGACCTGTTCGGCTATCGTTCGTGGTGTATGAACTATCTCTCCGGCCAAATCATTGAGCATATCAAAATCCTTTTCCGGTAATGTTTCTTTTCGCCCCAAACTGATCGAACGTTTGGTGTCTCAAGGTCGCACAACGTAATGTATTCATGTATACAAGTATGCATTATAAAAAAATACATGTCAACTGTTTTTGTGTCAACCCCACCATAGTTAACGCCAACAACTTGTAATTATATAATATTATAAACGCACACCTCCCCTTGCCTTTCCGTGTTAATTATATCCAGGATCATGTTTATTTGTTGAGCCCGGCTATAACACCCCAAAACCAGTCTTTTACTTGTTATTCTTGCAAAGAATTCAGAGAATCAGATGGTGAAACTGAAATGGGGTTGATTGCTTTTAGGAAAGTGGGTGCAACTTGAGAGATGTGGTCGCTAGGCAATCTTGATTAGAAAGAATTTTAAAATGGGTGAATATACCCATGAGCAATCCTCGGTTTTCTTTCGCATACCAGCGTTAAGTTCCTGATCACCCTCGCGCTCCAATTTTTCGTAATATCTGACCTTGCCAACGGAACTATCTGGTTAGGTGTATTTCATCCATGCACAAGTGCTGCATGATTAACCGTTAGGACGACTGACAGAATAACAATCGGCCTATACTCCGCCCTCTTGTCTTATTACTCGCGCAGTATCACAAGTAAACGTGATAGTCGATACTCATTTTGAGCCTTTCAGTACCTTACTAGCCGGAGTAGCTTTCTGGAAACAACTCCTCAATTGTCAGTTTCCGCGGACTAAGGCCCTGCTCAAAAGCATAACGAGCCAGAACGTCCAGAGTTTTACGATTTTGTTCCAGGCCGTATGGCCAAAAATTCTCGCCAAAAATTTGCCTTGTTTCCTTCATGTAACCAGGAAGCATCGGTATCATTACTGCAAATGCTTTGGTATCCGAAAGGGCCTCGAGCGTTTGCTGCCGGGCCTTAAGCAATGCCTGGTAAATAGTCTCCAGAATCCTGGGGGCACGCTGGCAGACATCTCTTCGTACCACTACGCAATGCATAATCGGGTGTATCGCGGTTTGTCGATAATATTCAATTTCTGCAGATTTATAATCGGGAAACAGGCGCCGGATATGCGTCAATCCAGTGGTAAAGCATGCAGGAGCCTGGTGAATCAAGGCCGCATCGACTTCCCCGGAAGCAAGCATGTCGGATAAATTCTGCCCATCTTCCATATACCTTATTGTTGTTCCCACGGGCATTTTCAGGGGTACGCGTGGCTGCTTTGCAGCGACCCAGTCGATCGTATGAAGATCAAAACCGTACTGGTCGCCAAGAATCCCGACAATCCAAACAAGTGCGGTCATCCCCCACTCGCGAATAGCGATCTTTTTACCGTTGAGGTCTAGCGGCTTCTCAATTCCAGAACCGGCGTGATAATAGACCATCGAGTGCCGAAATGCCCTGCTGGGAAAAGCGGGCAGCGCGACAAAAGGATTGTCAGGCTGACCTGCGAGGTAACAGTATGCGCCCATGGACATTTCCGATACATCGAACTCCTGATCCTTGCACATCCGAGCGAAAATTTCCGAAGGGGGTAGATGTTCAACCTGCAGCTCGATAGCGCTTTCTCGAAGCGAATCCAGGTCGAGAGCTCGTATCCGATCGTAATTGCCGAAAGCCCCGGTGAGCGTAATCTTTTTTTTCATTGTTCTATCCTATTGCGGGTTGGCGCCGGGAGATGAGTCGGATACGAAAACCCTGACGATCAACTTCGCGGCACACCTATTTTCTCTATCGACCTTCAACATTCAAGCTCGAGAATATCCAGACCGTTGATTCGGTCCAGGAGGTAGATCAGGCCCCGTCCATCAACATCGACGTCGTTGCTCATCGGCACGGGAGCTCCTTGCGCGGGTTCGGGGATAAAGAAACCTCTTTCAACCGGGAGGAACGGATCAGCTATATCGACGACCCGCAGGCCGCCGCTGAACCAGGCCGCATATACCAGGGTGGAATCCATGTGCTCCTGGAACTGATGGGCACCGAATCTGCCACCGGGTATCCGGCTCCATGGTGAATCTGCCTCGCTCACTTGATAGGTGGAAAGCGGCTTCATGTTACCGATATCGCTGACATCAAAGACCCATAAAAATGCATGCGGCTGACCTTTGTGATGGGCATGTTGTTCATCGATGACGAGGGCGATGTCTCGCCCGGCTACCGGGAATGGTACTCTGAGTGCCGTATGGGTCGTATCGGGTACGGGCGGGTGATAGTCATATGCTCCGATGGTTTCGGGGTTTTCGATATTGGATATATCCACTACCCGGAACCCCGCACCACAGCAAGCGGCCCACAATTGGTTCTCAAAACGCATGGCGTGATGCAACCTCACTTTGTGATTAATCCAGAGCGGCTCTTCACCCTCGGCAATCTCCTGCCCGGGAACCCACCACCTGGAAACCTCTTCCGGCCTGGCGGGATTACGAATATCGTAAATGACCAGGATGTTGCCGTTATAGCCATCCATTTCCGTCGATAAATAAACATATGAGTCATCGACATCGAAACGATGTGCACCATAGCAACCGGTTTTCTGGAAGGCAACTTCGCGTGGGTGCGCCTTGTCGGTTATGTCATATATCTTGAAACCTCCTTTATCATATCCTCTCTGCTCTGCTTCTATGAGTACCGGTAAATCTACTGGCGCGACTCCGAGTTCAGCAGCGATTTCCTGGTCAGACGCATGCCGACCCAGTGTATGTTCAAGCTTGACTCTCGTTTCAGGCAGTAACTTCCCTTTCCTGAAAAAATGACGTTTGTAGCGCTCACTATTCACGATCATGTAGGAATCACCAACTATACGAACCTTGTGAGTATGGGTATCGACACCGGGAAGATCTATCTTGGACACCAGGCGGGGTTTTCTGGGGTCAGATACATCGATAATGGAGGTGCCATGGGGTGGTGTCATATGGCCGATATAAGCATAGTCACCGTTTACTTCCACTTGTCCGCCACCTGGAATGTCCAGACGTGAGAGACGTTTTACATTTGACGCCACGGATCCGTTACTAGTGATGTGATTGCTCATCTGATTCTCTATGTTTGATTAATTTAGTTTTTATCAGTCATTCTCCCTAGGGTGCATAAAACCTCAACCGTATTCGGCGTTCATAGAGGTCGAATACGCCACCCTGCAATGGGTCGACTGGTTTAACAATCGGAGATTACTGGAGCCGATCGGCAACATCCCGCCGGCCGAGTACGAGCTGATGTACTATCAGCTGCTGGAGGCGTCATCCGAGGCAGCATGACTCACAGAAAAATGCCTCCGGAATTCCCGGGGCGATTCACTCTGCAAGCGTCTTTAAACAACTGACAAAACTGCTGAGGGTTGTTTGAAGTTGTCATACAGCATAGACAACGGGATAGCATGGCCAGCCCGTTGTCAGAGGCTATGAATGATCAATGTGAACGGGGTTACATCTTACCGCAGCCCATTCCTGATGCTCTTTCTAGATAGCTGTTGTCGATAAATTTACTAGCATCAAGAGGTTCTTTGAGTTCACCGCCCTCATACATCAGGTCTGCCAGCGCCTGGTAACCTTTTGTGTCAAGCAGTGCGTTTGGATCAGTAGGAAACATGTTTACACTCATCGCAACGTCGTAGAATTTTTGCACGGCTTTTTCATCAGCACCGCGAACGTTGTCAGTTACATAGGATACAAAGGTATCCTTGCCAGTATTAATCCAGGCGTTAACCTCAAGGTTTGCGCAGGCGATAGCTGTGGCGAGTTCGGCATTCTGCTCAAGATACTCCCGCTCGGCAAATACGGCTC
>JABDQA010000174.1 GCA_013042475.1 Desulfofustis sp. | reverse complement strand
ACCGGTTCAAAATAATACATCAGCGAAATCCGGCCTGAAACCGGCGTCCAGCTGAGAATCCCGGAAAAGAAAATGATGAGCAGCAGTCCCCACCAGAAGATGGGCATCGAATAACCGGTCAACGCACCGGCCATAACCGTGTGGTCAAAAGGTGTCCCCCTCCTGACTGCGGCTATCATCCCCACCGGCAGACCAACAAAAACAGCGAAAAGAATTGCGCACAGCGATAGTTCCACAGTTGCCGGAAAGAGTGTCATAAACTCCTCCAGTACCGGTTGCTTGGTTACTATCGAAGTGCCAAAATCTCCATGTAAAAGATCATTGAGGTAATGACCGTATTGAACCAGAATCGGTTTGTCAAAGCCAAATTCCGCCATCAACCTGGCATGCCTCTCCTCCGTCATTCCCCTCTCACCCGCCATTACCAGTACAGGGTCGCCCGGCAACAACCTGATAAAGGTGAAGGCAATGAGTGTCACACCGATGAAGGTGGGAATGATGACACCCAGCTTTCTGAGCAGAAAGTTCAGCATTTATTTAAAATTAGGCAGTATTTTAGACGATGCTGTTCGAACATATCTTTGGTTTCATGAAAAAGGCCGGGCCATGAAGCCCGGCCTCCCACCCCACATAGTCAGTGACTATTTCAGATCAACGCCGTAGAAGATATGTCCACCGAAAGGATCGATTTTGAAATCGACCACTTCTTTGCGAACTGGCTTAAAAACTATCGAATGAGCAATAGTAGCCCATGGCGCCTGCTCCTTGAAGACCACCTGCGCCTGCTCGTACAGTTTGGTACGCTCGTTGACGTCCGATACCATTTTTGCTTTTTGAATCAGATCTTCAAAAGGCTCGTGACAGAAGTTGGCCCGGTTGGAGCCGCCCACACCATCGCAGCCCAGTAGTACCGCGAGGAAGTTATCCGGGTCTCCGTTGTCACCGGTCCAGCCCAGCAGCACCGCACCGTCGCGGTTCTTGTCTTTAGAACGCTTGAGGTATTCACCCCACTCGTAAGAGACGATTTCGGCATCAACGCCGATTTCCGCGAAGTCGGCCTGGATCAACTCTGCCATCCGACGGGCATTCGGGTTGTAGGGACGCTGTACCGGCATTGCCCAGACCTTCATCTTCAGACCGCTGAGCCCTTCGGCCTCGAGCATCGCCTTAGCCCCTTCGGGATCATAAGGATCGTCTTTTACCGCGTCGTTATATGACCAGATGGTCGGCGGAATCGGGTTCTTGGCAACTTTGCCGGCACCCTGGAAGACGGCATCAAGGATCGCTTCCTTGTTGATCGCCATGTTCAGGGCCTTACGTACCTTGGGATTGTCAAACGGTGCGACCTGGGTGTTGTACGCCAGGTAGCCCACATTGAGTCCCTCCTGCTGGAGCAGGTTGACATCCGGATCGCTGGCCATGGCTTCGAGGTCGGCGGGATTCGGGTACGGCATTACGTGACATTCACCGGCCTTGAGCTTCTGATAGCGGACCGAGGGGTCGGGGGTGATGGCAAAAACCAGATCATCGATTGCCGCCTTACCGTCCCAATAATCGGGATGGGCCTTGTAACGGATGACCGCATCCTTCTGATAGGCGACCAGCTGGAACGGGCCGGTCCCGACCGGTTTTTGATCAATTACCTGGGGCATGCCGGCAGCCATCATCTTGTCGGCATATTCCTTTGAGTGAATCGAGGCGAAATCCATGCCGAGGTTGGCAATCATCGGTGCTTCGGGACGATTGAGGATGAACTTGACGGTATAGTCGTCGACCTTAACCACATCCTTGAGTAGATCCGGCATCGACATGCCGTTGAAGTACTCATACTCGGCGCCTTCGGTGACGCCGTGAAAGGGATGCTCCTTGTCCAGCTGCCGTTTGAAGGAAAAGACCACATCATCGGCATTGAGATCACGGCTGGGCTGAAATTCCTTTGTGCTGTGAAACTTTACGCCTTTTCTCAGCATAAAAGTGTATTCGAGGCCATCATCGGACACCTCCCACTTCTCGGCCAGGGCCGGTCCGATTTTGGTGGTGCCGCGCTCGAACTCGACCAGACGGTTGAAAATGGCCCGCGATGAGGCATCAAAGGTTGTGCCGGCGGTGTAAAACGCCGGGTTGAAACCTTCAGGACTTCCTTCGGAACAGAACACGAGCGTCTTTGCCTGAACGGCTGCAGCACCGGCAACCAGAAGGGACGCACCGCACACCGCAGCGAGCAACTTCCTTTTCATTGGTTTCATCTCTTTATCTCCTGTTTTCGGGTTGTGGTTGGGTGGCGAATCATCGCCATCATCTAAGGTCACCCCATGGAGGGGTGATCCTCCTTTTCTTCTCAAGAGGTAGTTCCATGTCTAATTGTGGTGGTGATAAAACAAAAACATAAATCTAAAAGATCGAATGGCAACCTGTAAACAGTGAATTTTCGACAAGATTTTGCCTGCCGAGATTTAGTTTTACACGACCTTACTCTTCTTTTTCCATGGGCAGAATCAGGTTCAGCAGCAGACCGAGAATACCCGCGAGGCCAATTTTCTCGATGGCAAAGGCGCCAGCCGTGAATTTCATACCGCCGATACCACTGACCAGGATGACCGCCACAATGATCAGGTTACGCGGGGTGGTCAGGTCTTTACCCGACTTGACCAGGGTATTGATGCCGACCACCGTGATCATGCCGAAGAGCAAAATCATGATGCCCCCCATGACGGGCACCGGAATGGTCGCCAGAATAGCACCTATCTTACCCACGAATGACAGGAGAATGGCACAGAGTGCCGCCCAGGTCATAATAGCCGGATTGAAGGCCTTGGTCAGCGCGACCGCCCCACTTACTTCCGAATAGGTGGTGTTCGGAGGTCCTCCGAGAAAAGAAGCCAGCGAGGTGGCAAGCCCGTCTCCAAGCATCGTGTTCTGCACTCCGGGATCCTCGAGGTAATCTTTTCCGGTTACCGAGCCGATCGCCAGCACATCACCAAAATGTTCAATTGCCGGAGCGATAGCGACCGGTACGATAAAAAAGATCGCCGCCCAACTCCATTCGGGAAACACAAAGTTGGGAACGGCAAACCAGGCTCTCTCGGCAACCGGCGCCATTGAAATAAGGGCTGGCGCGGTCCAGTTCTGCAGCTGGCCCGGGTCAAAGGAGGCCTGCAGGGTAGCTGTGAGTCCGGTCAAATCGAAAATGAACGCGCACAGGTAACCGGCTAAAATACCCACTAAAATCGGAATCAACTTCAACCAGCCCCTCGCAAGCAGGGCAATCACCGCCGTCGTGGCCAGCGAAACCCCGGCCACAATCATCGCCGTTGGTTCAGGCACCAGCCAGGCTGCGCCATCACCGGTTCTGCCCATGGCCATATGCACCGCAACTGGCGCCAGAACCAGTCCGATTACCATAATTACCGGTCCGGTCACCACTGGAGGAAGAATGCGATGTAAAATCTCTGAACCGAAGATACGAATCAAAAAGCTTAGAATGATGTAAAGCACGCCGGCTGCGGAGAGCCCGCATAGGGTGGCTGGAATTCCCCAGGTCTGCACACCGTAAATAATCGGGGCGATGAAGGCGAATGACGAGGCTAGAAAGACTGGTACCTTGCCTTTGGTAACCACCTGGAAAACCAGGGTTCCGGCTCCAGCGGTAAACAGCGCCACATTGGGGTCAAGGCCCGTGAGTATCGGAACCAGCACCAGGGCGCCAAATGCCACGAACAGCATCTGAGCTCCCAGCAGACTGTCTGCTATCCTTAGACGATAGTGAGTATTCGTATCAGCTGACATCTTCTCCTCTTCCTCCGTAATTATTATTGAAGAACTCCCCATTTGGGTTCAGGGCCGACCCAAAATCGTATTTTTTTACAGTGATCCCAATTACTTAGTGCCAAAAATCTTGTCGCCCGCATCCCCGAGTCCAGGTATGATGTAGCCGACTTCGTTGAGACGCTCGTCCACTGCAGCCACGTAGATTTCCACATCGGGATGGGTCTCAGTTACCCTCTGGATACCCTCCGGCGCCGCCACCAGAAAAAGCCCTTTGATGGTTTTGCAGCCGGCCCGTTTGATGGTCTCGATCGTGGCTATCAGGGTTCCTCCGGTGGCCAGCATGGGGTCAAGTATCAAAGCGATGCGCTTGTCCATCTCACTGGTTGTCTTGACGTAATATTCCACGGGCTGAAGCGTTTCCTCGTTACGGTAAAAGCCAACCACGCTGACCTTGGCGGTGGGAATCATATCTAAAACACCATTCATCATCCCCAGGCCGGCCCGAAGGATCGGCACGATGGTGATTTTTTTCCCTTTTATCTCCTCAACTTCGACCTCACCGGCCCAGCCTTCAACAACTTTCTTCTGAGTTTCCAGATCCTTGGTTGCCTCATAAGTCAATAGCCGTGCCACCTCAGACGCCAGATCACGGAAATCCTTGGTATGAATATCCTTCTTCCGCAACATGCCGAGCTTGTGACTGATGAGAGGGTGATCAGCGACATGAACTGTCATGGCTACCTCCTTGCCACACGTAAAGGAAAACCGTATGTATTTGTAATTTAATGATAAAAAAGAGAACGCCACGCACAGTTATTTGATATGGACTGAGCGGACGCAGATTGATCATAGAGCAGTAAAGGTTATGTGGGTAAGTTGGGAGAACAGAGAAATCGCCCCTCTTTTATAGATAGAATCAGGGGTAAAAAGCAAGCAATTAGTTGTGATCCTCCGGAGCCAGTTGGCGGGCTTTGTTTCTCAGCATCGGCAGCAGCTGGACCGCTATTATGCCAACGAAAATAAGCGACGCACCGCTGAGCTCCAGAGTGGTCAAGCGCTCGCTCAGAATTAGGAATCCGGCCAACGCGGCAAATACTGTTTCTGAACTCAGAATGATTGCCGCATCTGCCTCGTGGGTAAAGCGCTGGGCAATGGCCTGCAAAGTAAACCCGATCCCCGTCGACAGCATACCCGCATAAAGAATACCGAACAGACCGGTCTGCAGATCGATGAGGCTTGGCTGTTCAACAGCAATTCCAAGGAGAGTTCCGCACACACCGCAGACAAAAAACTGTCCGCAGGCGACCACGATCGGCGCCCTCGTTTTGACCGCCATGGTCCCTACCAGGATGACGTGGCAGGCCCAGAAAAAGCTTGAGCCGATAACCCAGATGTCTCCGATCCTCAAATCTATGGCCTGGGCCCCGCTCATGATATAGGTTCCCACCAGACAGAGGGCTGACGCCGGCCATGCCGACCAGTGGATTTTTCGCCTGAGCACCAGCAGAGAAATTATGGGCACCAGCGGAACGTAGAGCGCGGTCAGAAATCCCGCATTGGTCACAGTGGTATGGAAAATGCCGTGTTGCTGGAGTGCCGCGGCAGTGAATAGCACTACCCCGGTGCAGACGATGCCAAACCAGCCTGAACGCTCAAAGGGGCTCTCCGTCCGGGCAAGCTGTCGGTATTGACGCCAGGCAAAAGGCAGCACGAAGAAGGCCCCGACCAGCATCCGGATACCGGTAAAGCTCATGGTTTTCAAACCGCCGGTTCCCACCTGCTGTACCACGAAAGTGGATCCCCAGATGACGGCGGCTAGAAGCAATAGCCCGTTGGCTTGCAATCTACTCATACTCTCAACAAAATGCTAAAACATCACTGATTTGACAAGACACTTCAGCCCACCTGCCCCGCGTCACGTTACAAATGTAAAACATCTCATCATCCAATCAGAAGACGAATAAGCGTGAGAGGCGGTGAACACCCACCGCGGCGATGAACAAGATCTCTGTGATGAGCTGGGCAATACTACTCCGGATAGCCCTGTTCAAGAGCTGTTCGAGTATACTTGCTTTGGGCAAATTTGCAAGCCGATGCACCCTTTGCCAGATTCCCCCAGTGTCACATTGTGGTAGCCGTTAGCCATTAAAATCACTTGTAAAATCAGGAGTCAAATGGTACTACGTTCGTCTATTTAATTGGCCACCAAAGTCATCTAAGATTAGCGAGGAGTATCAATGAAGCACAACAAGCATCATCTTTTCTTCAAACACTTTCTGACACTGATTTTCTGCTCGGCACTCTGTGGTCTCCTGCTGAGCGCCAACGTCTATGGTGACACCTGTATTACCTGTCACACTGATGAAGATCTGCTCGAGGAAAACTTGGCTGAGGTTGAAAAAAAAGTCTCGGAGATGCAAGCAGGCAGCGGCTGAGGCGGCGCCGTGGCTCCGTTGGAGCCGCAGGAAAAAGTATTGGTCTCAGAAGATTTTCTCGAGTCGACCCATGGCGAGCTTGCCTGTGTGGATTGCCATGGCGGTGATGACTCTGCCGATGACAAAGAGGGTGCCCACGAGGGATTCGATCCTCACCCGTCAATCAATAATCCCCAGGAAACGTGCGGTGAGTGTCATGAAGAAGCCGAAACCGTTCCCCAGTCTCTGCACGTGACCCTGTCCACATTTCCCGGCTATCTGGAAAAACGTGCCAGCGAGGACACCTGGGAGAGGGTCGATCACGGCAGGGACCGGCACTGCGCTTCCTGCCATACCAGCTGTGGGGGGTGTCATGTCAGCCGGCCCAAATATTCCGGCAAGGGGTTTGTCAACGGCCACATTTTCAGTGCCAAACCGGATCCGGTGAACCAGTGTACGGCCTGCCACGGCAGTCGGGTCGGTAACGAGTTCTATGGTGCCCGCGGCCAGGGCGACGTCCATCTGCGCGAATACAACATGAGCTGCGAGGCTTGTCATTCAGCCGAAGAAATGCACGCTGCCGCTCCGGAAGGATTAGAGAACCGCTATCATCTCGAGGAAGCGGCCAACTGCAAGGATTGCCATAAGGATCTGCAGTACGGCTCGGTACGCGACCACCGCATCCACAACAACAAGGTGCAGTGCCAGGTCTGCCACTCTCAGACCTATGTCAACTGCTACAGTTGCCATACGGGTACTGATGAAGCGGGAATTGCCTACTTTATCAACAACCATGAATTTGAGGGAATGAAAATCGGTTTCAACCCGGATCGCATTCCCAACAACAACTACAAGTATGTGATCCTCAGGCATGTGCCGGTCGATCATAAGCTGTTTGACTACTACATCGAAGACGGTTTTCCACGCTTCGATGTGTCTCCCACCTGGAAGCGAGCTTCACCGCACAATATTCAGCGGCGTACCTGGCAGAATGCAAACTGCAATAACTGCCACGGCCAACGCGCTCTGTTCCTCGATGAAAGCGACCTGCTCGACTACGAGATCAAGGCCAATATCGGCGTCACCGTCGCTGACGATCAGATTCCGCCCAAACGAGCCCGGGTCATGCCACTCAACATCGACTCTTCAAAGGTCGAGGAATCCCGCGTCGTGACAATAGAATGGCTCAATGAGCATCTCGATGACGAAAATCTCGTCATCCTGGACGCCAGAAAAGAGAGTGAATACGAGCATGGCCACATTCCCGGCGCCATAAATCTGGACCCGAATGCAACCGAGGGGCTGAGAACTGATCCCTACTCCGAGATGCCTCTGACCATCGAGGAAGACGAGACGCTGGCCGAGACCCTTGGTGAATACGGGATCGGCATCGATGATCATATCGTCGTGTACGCCAAGCGGGGTATGGACGCCGGTTTTCTGCTGGGCATTCTCGAGTATGCCGGGGCTGAGAATATCTCCATTCTCAACGGTGGGATCATTGCCTGGGAACTGGCCGATTATGAAGTTTCCGACGAGGAGCCCGACTGGGAAGAAAAGACCTTTGCAATAAAATCCCGCAAAAACCTGCTTGTCGATACTGAGTACATAGTGGAAAATCTCGACAACCCGGCGATCAAGATCGTCGATGTCAGGGTGATGCAGCAATCCAAAGGACTTATCGGCCATGGCCTTGCAGACCGCCCTGGCAGTATTCCCGGCTCGGTAAAGTTCCCGCTGCCGGGGCTGTTCATGGACGACTCTTACCTCAAAAGCCCTGAAGAGCTGCTCTGGGTGCTGCGCGAGAGAAACATCAGGCCAAATCAGACCATCGTAGTCTCCTGCAACACCGGCAACTGGGCAGCCGCGGCGATGTTCATGCTGCACTATTTGGGCTACCAGGACGTCAAACTTCACGATGAATCGTGGATTAACTGGGACGGTTAATGGACTGAAATCGTCAGAAACTCAAAAGGCGTAAAGAAGGGCCGACCGGAAAATCCGGTCGGCCCTTTTTCGTTATTTCTTAAAATTTATCAGATACCCTGGATAGTCTCCAGAATCTGCGGATTGGCTTCATCTTCGGCCAGTATGATGTGGCAGGCCTCGCAATCCATCGAAATGGTCTCGCCCGCGCTGGTCTCATGCTCGTCGTCGTGGCAGCGAAAGCAGCCCGAGTTGCCCTGGTGCCCGCGCAGACTGGGGTAGGTGTTCCAGCCTATCTTCATGGACGGCCAGACATTCTCCAGGTACGCAGCCTGCACGCCGGAGATCGCTTTCTCCAGCATCGGCATATTGTTGTTTACTACATTTGGGTATTTAAGCCGGTACCAGGCGCGCAGTTCGGTGGCAATCTTGTTTTTTGCCTCTTCATGGCTTTCATAATCCCTGGTGATCAGCTCGTAGCCGATTTTTCTGATATAGGCAAGCTCGGTGGGTATGGCCCCGAGCAGGAGCTTTTCATCGATGGCGTCCTCAGGTGTTTTATATACATGGGTGGGCCGATTGTGACAATCTATGCAATCCATCTCCCTGGTGTAGACCTGTTGTTCGGGAGGCACATTGCCTTCATGTTTGTCGAAGACCACTTTGGTCCCGTCCGGCTTGGTGAGGATGACCTGGTTAATCTCTTCTCTCTCCCAGTCGCTGTGGGTATAGGTTATCCTGTTCTCTTCTGCCACATGCCAGTGGATACCGTGGGCCTCCGATCCCTGGTAGCCGCCGGACCCCACCTTAAGCAGCATGACCGTCTGGACATGGGTGTTGCTCTCGTCGGAGAGGAATTTATCCTTGATATAGAGCTTATCTCCATGGAACAATTCGGGCCGGTGGCACTCCTCACAGGTGTCGCGGGCGGGACGCAATCCATGCACGGGAGTTTCGATAGGAGTCGCATACGATTTGGCCACCACCGCAACCAGCTGCCTGGTTCCCGACAACTTCGATTTCACAAACCACTGGGCACCCGTACCGATATGACACTCGACACATTTGACCCTGCTGTGGGGGGATTTCATGTAAGTGGTATATTCAGGCTCCATGACCGAGTGGCAGAGCTGGCCGCAGAACTCGTTTGACTCGGTGTAGTGGTAGCCGGTATAGGCCAGCAGAATGATCACGAAAACATTGATGAAGGTCAGACTGGTGGCCAGAAATATGAGCTTCCTGAGCTTGATGAAGTTTTCCGGTACCGACAACTTCTCGCTGAGATACTCATGGGTAAAAAGGCCGACATCTTCCTTACCCTTGAAGAAAAATAGTCCCAGAAAAATGAGCACCAGCCCGATGATGAAGGCCGGAGCAACGAACATGTAGAGCACGAAGCCGAAATACTGGTTGTGGATGAATCCGAAGAGTTCGAGGAGGATTCCCCCCAGCAAAATCGGAAACGAAGCAGTGGTCATGGTCGCCCCGACCATCGACAGCTTGCTCCTGGCAATTCCGTTTATAAAAGCCCTGATGATTTGTGTAAATTTGACCAAACCGACTCCTCCGTTGAAATTCATATCTGACAAAACCCATCTTTTAATGCGTGAAGAGTACTACATTGTCCCACGGATTTAAATGAATTTCAGCCTCGCCCGGCGGGTGAATCTACGCTAATCTGGCACATCCTTGGACGTAAGAAGCAAGGTGATGGTAAAGGGTGGAAATCAGCGCTTCCATTAAAAGCTCATATCTTACTCTACCTATCAGAATCGATTATAGGCGCTTCGTCCTCGGCTGCCTGTAAATCTCCAAGGATTTTTTTACATTGATTCACATTGGCCTGCGCCGTATCCACCACTTTCTGGGCTAGAAATGACAAGCCACCCGTCGCAAAAAAGGCAGTATAGCCCACATATTTCTTGGCAACATCGGCCAAATCAATGCCTATCTTTGGTTCGGCAAGGGTACCGCCGATGTGGACCAGC
>JABDQA010000172.1 GCA_013042475.1 Desulfofustis sp. | reverse complement strand
GCTGTTGCCTCATCCTCCCCCCACCGTGAGCTGATTGCCCTGCTTGAACATCACGGTTTACGAGAGCGCTTCATCCAGGTAGTCGGGGGTGACATGGTGCCGAAAAAGAAACCGGCTCCCGATATCTATCAAATGGTCCTAGTGCTACTGGGCTTAGCGCCTGCGGCTTGTGTCGCCTTCGAGGATTCCCAGTCGGGCGTCAGCGCCGCAAAAAGCGCCGGCCTCACTGCGGTGGCGGTTCCCCACGCCATGTCCCTCGGCCACGATTTTGACAATGCCGACGTCGTTATTGACTCGCTTGCTGACTTTGACGAGCGCCTGCTGCATCAGCTTGAAACCCTTGCCAGAAAATAGGTCCGAGTGTCAAGCCGTGACCCGCTCAGGTGGCGAGATCCGGCAGATACGGGGAGAGGTCCTTGACGTAGCGAGTCAAAACCTTGAAATGATTCTTGTTGAGCAGAGCCACGGCCCGGGGACCGTCTTCCCCTGAAAGCCTGAGCACCAGCTGGTTGATGTCGGGGTAGTCCCGGAGCGGCAGGGTGATCAAACTCTGGATATTGATGGCCTTGTCACGCAGGATGGAGCTAACATCGGCGATGGCCCCGATCCTGTCTTTTACCAGCACGGCGATTCGCACCGAATCCTCGCTCATGCCTATGGCCTGGAGCAGCACTCCCATCACGTCAGTGCTGGTGATGATGCCGACCAGTTCATCGTTTTCCATGACCGGCAGCGCATTGATGTTATTGGTCTGCATGATGAAGGCAGCCCGTTCGATGGTGGTTTCGGTGGTAATTGTCTTCACCGTTTTGATCATGATCATCTTGACCAGGATTTTTTCGAGCAGGTAGCTCAACTCATGTGAACTCAGCGTATTGGCCGGAGAGGCCCAGTAAAGTTTAAGGTCCCTGTCCGAGATGATGCCCACCAGCTTCTCCTTGGCATCGACCACCAGGAGATGGTCTATACCCCATCGATTGATCATCTCTCTGGCCTCCACCAGGGTTGCTTGGGGAGAAACGGTTATCAGGTTCGTGTGCATGATCCTGCCGACGTGCATAGGGGCTACCTCCGCTCTGTTCGTGGGTTAAGATATCGATTGTTTTCAAGATCTATGACATCATTATAATCCATGTCAGGCGTGAGACAATCGATTTATAAAAACCCAGAGAATTCGTCCCGGCGCCCAGGAGCAGCCTTTTATCCGGGAAAAAAACCTTGCCTGGAACAATGCTTTCGGAGTAGTCTCGAAAATTGCCTTTAGCAAAGGCCAGGGAAGCTTTTGCCCCCATGAAACGACCGATCAACTATTAAAAATCAGAGACTATTTGGACACTGATGAACGCACGATTAGGAAACAATTTGACCTGGATGTCCGGCAACGAAGCCATCGCACTTGGCGCCTATGAAGCCGGTGTAGCGGTCGCCTCCGGATATCCTGGGACGCCGTCAACGGAGATCATGGAGTACCTCTCCGCCTACGATTCGGTATACACCGAGTGGGCGCCGAACGAGAAGGTCGGGCTTGAAGTGGCTATCGGGGCATCTTTTGCCGGCGGTCGGGCCCTGGCCACCATGAAGCATGTCGGCCTCAACGTTGCTGCCGACCCCTTGTTCACTGCATCGTATACCGGCGGTAAGGGAGGTATCGTGGTGCTCACCGCGGATGACCCCGACATGCACTCATCCCAGAATGAGCAGGACAACCGCAACTACGCACTGGCTGCCAAGATCCCCATGCTTGAGCCCTCCGATCCGGCCGAGGCCAAGGAATTTCTGAAGCGTGCCTTCGAACTTGGCGAAGAACTTGACACCCCTATACTCCTGCGTATCACCACCAGGATCGCTCACGTCAAAGGCGTGGTGCAGCATGGGGAAGTTGTGCCACCGGCGGAGAGGCCGGACCTTGAGAAACATCCTGAGAAATTTGTCATGCTGCCGGCCATGGCCAGAAAGCGCAGGGTGGTTGTCGAAGAGCGCATGACCAGGTGCAAAGAGATAGCTGAATCGGCCGATTTCAACGTGATCGAAGATGGTGATCGGAAACGCGGCTTTATCACCTCGGGAGTTTCCTACCTGTATGTGAAAGAAGCCTTTCCCGAAGCGGCCGTGCTCAAGCTTGGCATGTGCTGGCCTTTGCCCGAGAAGAAAATAAGGGAATTCGCCGCCTCGGTTGAGGAACTTTTCGTGGTCGAAGAACTCGACCCGTTTCTCGAAACCCAACTCAAGGCGATGGGCCTCGACTGTCATGGTAAGGATCTAATTCCCGCCATCGGCGAACTCAATACCGCAGTGGTCAGAAAGTCCATCGATCCGGAGCGGGCCCCGAAAGATCTATACGAGCCCGTACCTCTGCCGCCCCGGCCGCCCAACATGTGTGCGGGCTGTCCCCATCGAGGCATTTTCTTCACCTTGTCTCGCATGAAGAATGTGTTCGTTTCAGGAGACATCGGCTGCTACACGCTGGGCTTTCTGCCGCCCCTCAACGCGCTGGACTCGACCGTCTGCATGGGCGCCTCGATTCCCATGGCGCACGGTATGGTCAAGGCCATGGGAGAAGGCTCCCATAATCGTGTGGTCTCGGTTATCGGCGACTCGACCTTCGTGCACTCGGGTATCACCGGCCTGATCAACTCGGTCTACAACGGCTCTGCCGCGACCCTTATCATCCTCGACAACCGTATCACGGCGATGACCGGTCAGCAGCCCAACCCGTCGTCCGGTTCGACCATCAAGGGTGAGGCGGCCCAGGAGCTCGACCTTGTTGCCTTGTGCCAGGCCTGCGGCGTGAAACATGTACAGGTGCTCGATCCCCATGACGTGCCCGAATGCCGCAAGGTGATAAAAGCAGAAGTGGAACGCGACGAGATGTCGGTCATCATCGCTCAGGCTCCCTGCGTGCTGCTTCCTGAGTTGAAATTGCGCAAGCCGGTTTCCTACTATACCAATATCGACAATTGCGTCGGCTGCACCTCCTGCATCAGGCTTGGCTGTCCGGCCATAAGCTGGACCGCTTTCGCAGAGGGAGAAGCAGAGGCCAGAGGCTACAAGAAAAGTCAGAAAGGCTACTCCAGAATCGATGAGGTGCTGTGCAACGACTGTGGGCAGTGCGCGTCGCTGTGTAAATTCCATGCCATCACCAGAGGAGAGCCGAGGCGATGAGTGAGATCAGAAATATTCTATTTTCAGGAGTGGGCGGTCAGGGCATCCTGCTGGCCAGTGAGCTGACCGCCGCCGCTTTGCTGCAGGCGGGCTATGACGTCAAAAAGAGTGAGGTCCACGGCATGGCGCAGAGAGGCGGCTCGGTTACCGCCCAGCTCAGGTATGGTGAGCGGGTCTATTCGCCGCTGATCGACCCCGGTGCAGCAGACATCCAGATGGCCTTCGAGATGATGGAGGCGGTGCGTTATCTACCCTATCTCAACGCCGACAGCACCGTCATCGTCAACACCCAGAAAATACTTCCGCCGTCTGTGGCGACAGGCCAGGCGGTCTATCCCGAAAACGTACTCGACGAGCTGATAAAAAGAGATATCAGGGTGATCGGCGTCGATGCCTTTACCATCGCCAAGGATGCCGGCGAGGTGCGTACAGCCAATGTTGCACTGGTCGGGGCTTTGTCGGTCCATCTCGATGTCGAGGCGGAACTGTTCGAGTCGATTATCGAGCAGCGCGTGCCGCAGCGGTTTCTGGAAGAGAATATGAAGGCATTTGCCGGCGGCCGAGCTGCCGGGGGAGAGTAAGCGGAGATTTCTTCAGGACAGGAGAGCAGAGCGATGTCGACAATTTATTGGGATGAGGAAATAGAAACTTTGCCGCGGGTCGGCCTCGAGTCGATCCAGTTGAAGCGGCTGCAGTCTCTGATAAACAGGGTCTACAGAAAGGTTGAACCCTATCGGGAGAAAATGATCGCTGCCGGGGTCAAACCAGAAGATATTCGGGGACTTGAGGATCTGCAGAAACTGCCCTTTACGACTAAGGATGATCTGCGGGAGAATTACCCCTTCGGGATGTTCACCATGGGGCTCGATGACATCGTCCGGGTCCACGCCTCCTCGGGTACCACCGGCAAGCCGACCGTAGTCGGCTACACCAGGAGCGACATCGATATCTGGGCCAACATGATGGCCCGGGCCCTGGCCTGCGCCGGGGCAACCCGGGGCGATATGGTCCATAACGCTTACGGATACGGGCTGTTCACTGGCGGTCTGGGAGCCCATTATGGGGCCGAAAAACTGGGGGCCACAGTCATTCCTGTATCCGGCGGCAACTCCAAGCGCCAGATCACCATCATGAAAGATTTCGGCTCCACCATTCTCATGTCGACCCCCTCCTATGCGCTGAACTTGGCCGACGCCATGGATCATATGGGCATCGATCCATCGTCGCTGTCCCTGCGGGTCGGCATTTTCGGGGCTGAACCGTGGAGCGAGAACATGCGCGAAGAGGTGGAAAACAAACTTAATCTGAAAGCGGTCGATATTTACGGCTTGTCCGAAGTCATCGGTCCCGGGGTCGCCCAGGAATGTCTGAATTCCAGTGGCGGGATGCACATTTTCGAGGATCACTTTCTGCCCGAGATCATCGACCCTGAAACCGGCAAGGTAATGGCTCCCGGTGAGCGGGGCGAGCTGGTCTTCACCACCTTGACCAAAGAGGCGTTTCCGGTGATTCGCTATCGGACCAAGGATATCACCAGCCTGCACTACGAGACCTGCACCTGCGGCCGCACCCTGGTGCGGATGGATAAGGTCACTGGCCGCTCCGACGACATGTTGATCATCAGGGGCGTCAACGTCTTCCCCTCCCAGGTCGAACACGTGCTGATGGGAATAGAAGGGGTGGAACCACATTATCAGATCATCGTCGAGCGGGAAGGGACCATGGATACCATGACCGTCGAGGTCGAGGTCAGCGATTCCCTGTTCACCGATGAAATTAAAGGCCTCGAGGCGCTTACCAAACGTATAACCAGGGATGTCAAAGACATACTCGGGGTTACCTGCCGGGTCAAACTGGTGAATCCCCGCGCCATCCAGCGGAGTGAAGGAAAAGCGCAGCGTGTCATTGACAATCGTAAAATCTGAGTTCGGGAGAAGATCATGCGGGTAGAACAGATTGCGGTGTTTCTTGAAAACAAATCGGGACGCCTGGCTGAAATAACATCGATACTTGCAGAGAATAACATCAATATTCGCGCCTTGGCGGTGGCCGACACGGCTGATTTCGGTATCCTCAGACTGATCGTCGACAAGGTTGACGAAGCTGAGACGGCGCTCAAAGAGAAAGGCTTCACGGTCGGCAAGACGATGGTGATCGCCGTCGAAGTTCCCGACCGTACCGGTGGGCTGGCCGAGGTACTAGACTGCGTCCAGAAGATTGGGCTGAACGTCGAATATATGTATGCCTTTGTCAACAAGACCGGCGAGAATGCCGTGCTCATCTTTCGCTTCGATGATATGACCAGGGCAATCAACTCGCTGCAGGAAAATGGTTTTACCATTCTCGAAAGCAGCCAGGTGTACAATCTCTGATAACTAAACGTTACCGGCAGTGGCTGAGGTCACTGCAGAGGGTTCTGCGAGCAGACCGAAGGCACATTCAGGCCGCCCTGAGCGGCGCCGCGCGCAGACGCGGCAACAGCGATATCGATGAGCTCTCGGGCAGGGGAACGAGGAGTTGGTGGACGACATGATTTGGGACCAAAATGAGCAGATGGCCAGCGGAGATTTGGCCGAGCTGCAGCTTGACAGGCTGCAGAAAATAGTCGGGCGGGTGGCCACGCACGTGCCGTTTTACCGTAATAAATTCAAGGAAGACAAATTCGATCCGGCCTCACTGATTTCGCTCGACGACATCAGGCGGCTGCCTTTTACGACCAAACAGGATCTTCGCAACAACTACCCCTACGGCATGTTTGCCGTACCCCTGCGCGATGTGGTCCGTATTCACTCATCTTCCGGAACCACCGGTATGGCGACGGTCGTCGGTTACACGCAGAATGATATCGACACCTGGTCGAACCTGATTGCCCGTATTTTGACAGCCGCCGGCGTCAGCACCCACGATGTGATCCAGATCGCCTTCGGCTACGGCCTTTTCACCGGCGGCTTCGGTCTGCACTACGGGGCCGAAAAGCTTGGCGCCTCGGTGATCCCTATTTCTGCGGGCAACACCCGCAGACAGATTCAGATCATGCAGGATTTCAAGACCACCGCCCTGGTCTGCACCCCCTCCTATGCGCTGAAAATAGCAGATGTGATGATGGACCAGGGCATCAACCCCAATGGTCTGTCGCTCAAGTTCGGTCTATTTGGGGCCGAACCCTGGTCTGAAAAGATGAGGCAGGAAATTAGCGAGCGGCTCGGCATCCTGGCCACCGACAACTATGGTCTCTCGGAAGTGATGGGCCCCGGGGTGGCCGGTGAATGCGAGCACTGCAATGGCCTGCACGTCAATGAAGATCATTTTCTCCTGGAAATACTTGATCCCGCGACCCTGGAACCGGTTAAGCCCGGAGAGGTTGGTGAACTGGTGATCACCACGCTTATCAAGGAAGCCTTCCCGGTGGTTCGCTATCGAACCAGGGACCTGACCAGGCTGCTGCCGGAGCCTTGTCCGTGCGGCAGGACCTTCAGAAGAATTGAGCGAATCACCGGACGCACCGATGACATGCTGATCATCAAGGGCGTCAATGTCTTTCCGACCCAGATCGAGTCGATCTTGTTCGACATCGAGGGGACCCAGCCGCACTACAACCTGATCATCGAGCGGGAGCACAATGAGGATAAGGTGACGGTCATGATCGAAGTGGTTGAGTCGATCTTCTTTGACGAGATGAAAAAACAACGGACCATGGTAGACCATATCAAGAAACGACTGGCCTCGGAGCTCGGTGTCGGCGTCCATGTCAAGCTGGTCGAGGAGCGCAGCCTTGAGCGTTTTAACGGCAAGGGTGCCCGGGTCATCGACAGACGTGAGCTCTGATGAAGATCCGTACCGACAATCGAGCAGCCGACGAATTGAGGCCCTTTGCTATTGAGATGGGTATCCAGCCGCAGGCCTATTCCTCCCTGCTGATCAAGACCGGAACCACCCAAGTGATCTGTGCGGTCAGTCTCGAAGAGAAAGTTCCCCCGTTTCTCGAAGATGCAGCCATGGGCTGGATTACTGCCGAATATTCGATTCTGCCGGGGGCTACTTCCTCGCGATACCGCAGGGAAACCGGCTCGAGATCGGGCAGGAGCATGGAAATTCAGCGGTTGATCGGCCGCAGCCTCAGGATGATGGTTGATCTCGAGGCGCTCGAAGGTTTCACACTGCGGGTCGACTGTGATGTCCTCAACGCCGACGGCGGCACCAGAACCGCCTCGATAACCGGCGGTGCGCTGGCCGTCAAGGCAGCCCTAGCCAGGATGAGGGCTGAAAATCGGCTAGCCGTGCTTCCCCGGCTGCTTCAGACAGCCGCGATCTCCGCCGGTCTCGTTGGTGGCACTGTATTGCTCGATCTAGATTATCATGAGGATTCCCGGGCCGATGCCGATGGTAATTTTGTCATGGCCGGCGGCCGCTGGGTAGAAATTCAGGTGACCGCGGAATCGGCCCCGATTAGCGATGAGCAGTTTGAGGCCATCAGGAGCTATGCGGCTAAAGGCATCGCCGATTTGAGTGTTTTGTGGGAGGGCTTATCCTAGCGTTTACTGGCCAATGATCAGTGGTACCAGGGAATGGGCGGTGGCCGAGATCAACTGCAACATCGGTTGTCCCCACGATTGCCGCTATTGCTATGCTCGGGTGGCCGCGCTGAAAAAGGGTCTCATCGATTCCGGCTCGGACTGGTCCCGAACCCGGATCATTGAAGCTGAAGTCGAGTCCAGCCGGCCCTTGTATGGGGGCCAGGTGATGTTTCCGACGGCTCACGATATCGTCGAAGACAATCTGGACGAAGCGCTGCAGGTGGTGAGCCGCCTGCTGGAGGCCGGCAACAAGGTACTGATCGTCTCCAAACCCTCGCGCTGCTGTATTAAAGAAATTTGCGATCGGTTCTCCAGGCAGCGGAGCCAGATTCTGTTCCGCTTTACCATCACCAGCAGGAACAGCGACATCCTGAGTTTCTGGGAACCTGGCGCTCCCGCCTACCAGGAGCGGTTGGAAAGTCTGCAGCAGGCTTTTAAAAGCGGATTTCAAACCTCGGTCAGCATCGAGCCGATGCTGGATCTCGAAGATGTCCAGGGAATGATAGGTGAGATCGAACCGTATGTCAGCCACTCGATCTGGATCGGCAAGCTAAATAGGATCGAAGAGCGGGTGCAGATCGTCACCCCCGAGGTCGCCGCCGAGGTCGAGCGTATCCGCCACCAGCAACAGGATCGGAACATCATTGACCTCTACGAGGCATTGAACGAGCGTCCGCTGGTCAGGTGGAAGGAATCCATTAAACTGGTCGTCGGACTCCCCCTGGCCACCGAGAGTGGACTCGATATTTAACGAGGCAGAAAATGAGAAAAAGGCAACACGAAATCACCAGCAGGGATAAAGTGGATGTGATTCTTCGGCGCTGCCGGGTGGGCAGAATCTCTACCCACGGTGCCGACGGATATCCCTACATCACCCCGCTGAACTATGTCTACCAGGACGGCTCCATCTACTTTCACTGCGCCCGGTCGGGAGAAAAACTGGACAATTTGAAGCGTGATTCCCGGGTTTGTTTCGAGGTGGATATTCCGCTTGCCTATCTCGATCTCGACTATTATGGTGAGAACCCTGAGAGCTGCGGGGTGACACAGTTTTATCACAGTGTCGTCATTCGGGGCCGAGCTGAGATCGTCAGGGACATCGACGAAAAAACGGCGGCGCTCGAGGCCCTGGTAGCAAGCCATGAGCCCGTTGGCCGCACATTCCGGAAAATCACTGCGGACACCAAAGCGGTCAGCCTCTGCGAAGTGGTGGCG
The DNA here is from genome assembly GCA_013042475.1 of Desulfofustis sp. GTDB lineage: Bacteria > Desulfobacterota > Desulfobulbia > Desulfobulbales > Desulfocapsaceae > JABDQA01. The sequence goes on along the minus strand of JABDQA010000172.1, from coordinate 10,893 downwards.
GTGAGAATCGAGAGGATCAGCGGCAAAAGCGGGCTGGCCCAGAAGAAAAGTGATGAGGAAAAGAACGCGCTGAGCACTTTCCTGAAAAGCAGGGACCTGCCCGGCGACGCCGAAACTGCGGATCTCATCATTGGCAAAGAGAAGTAGAACAAATTGGATTGAGTGGAACTTGATCGGAGGGAGAGGGAGTTGGAAGCAATCAAGTCAACAGACAGTGAGATATTCGAGTTAATCAGGCGAGAGGAAATACGGCAGTGTGACAAAATCAGGTTGATCGCCTCGGAAAATTACGTCTCCACTGCGGTGCTCCAGGCCACCGGCACCGTCTTGACCAATAAGTACTCGGAGGGATACGCCGGCAAGCGCTACTACGAAGGCCAACAAATTATAGACAAGATAGAGTGTCTCGCCATCGACCGAGCCCAGAAACTGTTTGGGGCCGAGCACGTCAACGTCCAGCCCTATTCCGGCTCGCCGGCCAATGTCGCAGTCTACCTGGCCTTTCTGAAGCCGGGCGACACCATCCTGGGTATGGCGCTACCCCATGGGGGGCATCTGACTCACGGTGCCGGCGTCAGCATCTCGGGAAAATACTTCAACGCAGTGAGTTATGAGCTGAACCGCGAGACCGGCCTGATAGACTACGAGGCCATTCGGGAACAGGCATTTTCCTGCCGGCCAAAGATGATCATCGCCGGCCATTCCGCATACCCCCGACTGCTCGATTTTGAAAGGTTCAGAGCCATCGCCGATGAATGCGGGGCACTGCTCTTGGTCGACATGGCCCACTTCGCCGGCCTGGTGGCCGGGGGAGCCCACCCATCACCGATCCCCTTTGCCGATGTGGTCACCACCACCACCCACAAATCCCTGCGCGGGCCTCGAGGGGCGATGATCCTCTGCAAAGAGCAACATGCGGCGGCGATCGACAAAGCGGTGTTTCCCGGCATGCAGGGAGGGCCCCACAACCATACCACAGCTGCCATGGCGGTGGCATTCAAGGAAGCGGACAGTCAGGAGTTCCGCGAGTATGCCCACCAAGTCGTAGAGAATGGAAGGACCCTTGCAGAAATTATGAAACGCAAAGGCTTCAACCTGATCACCGGGGGAACCGACAACCATCTGCTGCTGGTCGACCTCACCAGCAAGGGTATCGGCGGTAAACCCGCCGCCCGGGCGCTCGACCAGGCCGGTATCGTGGTAAACTACAATGCCATCCCGTTCGATCCGCGCAAGCCTGGCAACCCCAGCGGTATCAGGCTGGGTACTGCGGCGGTGACTTCCCGCGGATTCAAGGAAAAAGAAATGATCCGGGTGGGCGAGTGGATCGATGCGGTTATATCAGATCCCGAGAATGAGGGGCTGCATGCAGAGATTGCACAAGACGTCGCTTCTTATTGCAGGGCCTACCCGCCGCCGGGCATTACCCTCTGATCATCGCACCGGCGATGTTCAGGCTTGGGGCAGCGGTGCGGTTGTTGCTTTCAGCCTGCTGATGATGACGAAGGCCAGGGCGGCGCGCTCGTTTCTGGATAATTCCTTTTCCAGTTCTTCGAGCGCCTCCTGAATCTTTGCCGAAGACCCTGGTTCTTCTTCAGTGAGGCGCCAGGCTTCGGCCATTTGCTGTTCATTGATGCAATGAACCGACTTGCCGCCCATCAGGGGTATAGAATCATGTGCCACAGCTCATCACCCCCTTGTCCAGTTCAGGAAAGCCGGCGATGCCAAAACTGGCGCCGCAGCCGCACGATGACTCGTTGCTCTCGTTGTTGAAACGGAAGCCGGCCGTGATCAGGTCGTCGGAATAGTCGATGACCAGGCCTAAAAGATAGGGAATGGACTCGATGTTGGAGACAATGTCGATACCGTTGTGACTCTCCAGAACTTTTTCGGCGCTCATCATCTCGGAATCGATCTCGGCATCGTAGGTCATCCCGGCGCAGCCTCCGGTTCTGACGATTACCCGGAGAAATTTCCCGTCTCCTGCCCCCTGGGTCCGAAGCATCTTATCTGCTTTTTCAGTGATAGATATCATAGCAATTCCTTTTGTTTACTTAAAAAATAATCAGTTTGTTATGTTGTGCCACAATGTCGCACTCATAAAATATGGCAGATTTTTAAAAGGGAAAGGTTCATTTGTCAGGAAAGAAAGTGACTGCGGAAAACCTCAGTCAGAACAGCCAAATCGTCCAAAGCATTTGATTATCAATGCCAATTATGTTAAGTGAATGCCGATAGCGGTATGCAATCGACTGCTGCTGTCTTCCCTAATTATCCAGGGATGTAAGCCCCCACCATCCATTTTCTGAGGAGAGGAGTGTTGTTATGAAAAAACTGCAAGTCACGTTGTTGATTTCCCTTTTGTGCCTTCCTGGACTCGTCTCGAGCGCCGAGAAGGAAGATCCCCTGGCCGCCTGGAAACCAAAGTTTGATCCCAGCGGGGCAGAATTTACCTATATTCTGTCCAATATTTCACATCCTGTGATCGAGGGTGTCGCCGTCGGCTACAAAATCCGCGATAAAGTATGGGAAAAAACCAACGGTCGCCTCTATGTCGATTATCGGCCGCTCGCCCAGCTCGGCGGTGAGAAGGACGTGATCTCGAAATTGAAACTCGGTGCCGTACACGGCATGCTCAGCTCTTCGGTGGCTGCCGCCAATGTAGCCGACCGTTTAGGCGTGGTGAATCTTCCCTATGTGGTAGACACCTTTGACAAGCTCGATACCTTCAGGAGTGATCCTGAGCTCTGGAAGCCCTTTTCCGAGGCGGCGATGAGCAGCGGTATCATGGTTGCCGATGTGACCGGTTACGGACATTATGGCTGGGCCACGACCACACCGGTAAAATCCATCGCCGATGCCAAGGGAGTTAATTTTCGTATTGCCGAAGCGCCGGTAAACACCGATTCCTACAAGGCCTGGGGACTCAAATTCACGGTCATGCCCTGGCCGGATGTGCCGCAAGCGCTGCAGACCGGGGTGATAAACGGTCTTGATCACACGGCGATTGTCTGCAACATCACCAAAAAATTTACCATTGCCAAGTCGTTTACCCAGCTGAACTACGCCCAGGGGCTCTTTGTCCACCTGGTAAGCAAGCGCTGGCTCGACAAGCTGCCCGAGGATTTGCAGGCCACCTTCCTCGAGGTTGTTGCCGAAGAAAGTGCCGCCACCAGGGAAGCAACCAGAAAACAGCATGACGAACAGGTTGCCAAGGCCAAGGAAGCCGGAGTAGAGTTTTTCGAATTACCCGAATCTGAGGTGGCTGAACTCAAGAAGATGGCCGAACCGGTACTCGAAAAATGGGGTGAGAAAATCGGTTCTGAATACCTGGCCACGGTACGGCAGAAACTCGGCAGTTAATCATCAATCCGGTTGCCTTGAGGCACGGTTCAATGGTCGGAGAAGACACCTTCTCCGACCTTTTTGTTTGCTTTAAATAAAGATGCTCAAAAAATCACTCAGGATAGTTGACCGAGTTTTTCAATTCATCGAGGAGTGGTCGCTATTCTTCGCGGTGTGTGCCGCACTGTTGACGGCCATGGCCAATGTCGTCCTGCGCAAGGCCACCGACAATTACAGCCTCTACTGGTCGGATGAGGTGGTGCGCAAGGTGATTTTCTTCTCGACATATATCGGTTGTGTCGCCGCGATCAGAAGCCGTTCACTGATCCGTATCGACGCCCTGCCGCAGATATTTACTTTTCTGCAGAAGCCGCTGGCGATTATTTCTCACCTGGGAGTTCTCGTCTTTGCGGGAATCATGGTCTATCTAGGCTGGGAGATGACCATGATGATGTATCAGGACGAATATGCCAGGACGGCGACCCTGCGTCTGCCGGAATGGCCTTTTTATGCGGTACTGCCGCTGATGGGACTGATGATGATGATCAGGACCCTGATCACGATCTGGGAAGATATCGCCGATCGCCAGGAAATCACCGGAGACAACTGATAAGAATGGACACCAGCTATCTCCTGATTATAGCCATCCTGATCGGCTGCCTGGCATCCACCATCCCCGTTTTCATTGCCTTGTTCTTCACCGGCATGGTCGGTCTGGTATTCATGGTCGGCATCGACCCGCAGATTGTCATCGAAGTCCTCTACCGCAGCATGGACAAATTTGCCCTCATCGTGGTTCTCTTCTTCGTGCTCTGCGGCAACATCATGACCACCGGGTCGATCGTTGAGAAACTCATAAAAACGGCCAACGTATTTGTCGGGTTCCTGCCCGGCGGTCTGGCCATGGCGGGCGTCATCGCCTGCGGTTTTTTCGGCGCCATTTCCGGTTCGACCGTCGCCACGGTGGTCGCCATCGGCAGTTTCATGATACCGGCGCTGATCGAGAACGACTACGAGGAAAAATTTTCGGTGGGTCTTATGACCACGGCGCCGATTCTCGGTGTCATTGTACCCCCCTCCATTGCCATGATTCTCTATGCAATGGTCAGCAACGATCAGCTTGAGGCGCTTTTTCTGACCGGCTTTATCCCCGGATTGACCATCATCGTGGCAATGAGCTTCTATGCTTATGTCTACTGCAAGAGAATGGGGATGACCCGTCGCCCCCGACCGTCCTTTTCCGAGGTCGTGGCGGTGCTGAAGGAATCGATCTGGGCCCTTTTTCTGCCGGTACTGATCTTCGGCGGTATCTATTCCGGTCTGTTTACTGCCAACGAGGCGGCCGTCGTCGCCTGTTTTTACGCCTTTTTCGTGGAGACCTGCATCCACCGGGACATGAAGTTTCGCTCGGTCAAGCGGGTAATCGTCCAATCGGCGATCACCTCGTCGACCCTGCTGGTCATCGTGGCAGGTGCCTCGGTATTTGGCGAATACCTGACTTTTGAGCAGATCCCGGGGAAAATTGCCTCGGTGGTGGTAGAAAATATTTCTTCGCCCTGGGTGTTTCTGCTGTCGGTGAACGTACTGCTGCTTATTATCGGGATGTTCATGGACATCATTTCGGCGACCTTGATCCTGACCCCGATTTTTCTGCCGCTGCTGGCCAAATTCGGTATCGACACCATGCATTTCGGTCTGTTGATGACCATCAATCTCGGTATCGGCTACTGCACTCCACCGCTTGGTGTCAGCCTCTATATCTCAGGAGCGACGGTGGATCGAAACATCGTCTATGTCTCCAAGGCGGTTATTCCCTTCTTGTTGATCCAGGTGGGAATTTTACTGATTATGACTTTCTGGCCCGATCTGGTACTGCTGCTTCCCAGACTGGTTTATGGATAGCAAAATAGTTTAATTAAAGGAACAGGAGAGACTCAGGTATGGATCCCAAGATTCTGGTACCGGTCAATGATTCGCCCACAGCCCGTGCGACCGTTTACTCGATCATATCACTGAAGGAAAGGTTCCCGAAGACGCTGACGCTGCTTTACGTGATCAGAAAGGATCTGCTCACCTATAAGATGATCCCGGACATGCAGCTGGAAATGGTCAAAGAAAACGCCATGAAGGGGGGACGAGCCCTGCTCGACAAATATTGCGCAACCCTGATCGATGCGGGTTTTGAGCCTCAGACGATGCTGGAGTTCGGTACTCCGCAGGTGGTAATTTCCGAGATAGCCGACAGAGACGAATTTGATCTTCTGGTCATTGGCAGGCATGAGAGGGGCGGCCAGATCCGCAACGTGCTCTTCGGCTCGGTCGCCAGCTATGTCCTGCACAATGTGTCCTGTCCCGTTTTGTTGTTTTAGAGTGAAAATCACTCATGAAAACCTGCCATTAATCTGTAAGTCGGTGAGGAATGCTTATTCTGAGAAGTGAGGCGATCTAAGCAGTCTGAAACATCATTGAATCAACACCAGAGGAACTCATGGGCCGCGATAAATTGTCTGAACTCAGAGAGGAATGGTACAGCGAACCGGAAAAGCAGCCAGCATCCGTAGAGGAAGAGGTTGATGATGAGCTGCTGGCTCTGAACATCCTGTTCAAGTCACGCGGCGTCACCGTTGCCGGCGATGACAGCGTCAAAGTTGAGTCGGACGACTCGGATGAAGCTGAAGATGATCCTGATGGTAAATCAGAAAAGTAATTTCTCCTAATCTCCCTTCCCGAATTTCTTTAATTCTTATTGTCCCCTTAATTCTTATCGAGGGGCTTGATAGCCTTCCAGACATCCTTGGGGGGACAGCACGATCTGCCAGACCTGGTTTCGGCGGGCCCTGAAGGAGCCAGCGCAGGAAAGCAGATAATATTTCCACATACGATAGAACCTTTGGTCGTACCTCGAGGCCGGTAGCTGTTCGAAGCTGGCATCGAAATTGCGGAACCAGTGCAGCAGGGTGGTGTCGTAGTCGGTCCCGAAACTGTGCCAATCTTCGATTATAAAGAGGCCTTCAGCGGCCCAGGAGATCTGTTTAGCCGAGGGCAGCATCGAGTTGGGAAAGATGTACCGGTTGATCCATTTGTCTATGGTGGGACCGGATTTATTGCGGCCGATGGTGTGCAGCAGGGCAAGGCCGTCGTCAGTCAGGAGGTTTCTCTGCAAATGCATGAAGGTGCGGTAATTTTTGTGTCCCACATGTTCAAACATGCCGATGGAGACAACCCGATCGAAAGAACCACTCTGTTCGCGGTAGTCGCGAAGTTCGATGGTCACCGGCAGACCGCGGCACTGTTCACGGGCATAGCGGGCCTGCTCTTTCGACACGGTAATGCCCACCACCTCGACGCCGTATTTGCGGGCCGCATAGGCGGCCATTCCACCCCAGCCGCAGCCGATGTCGAGCAGCCGCATGGAAGGCTTAAGCTGTAATTTTTGGCAGATCAGCTCGAGTTTGGCTTCCTGGGCCTGATCGAGTGTGGATGCATCCTGCCAATAACCGCAGGAATATATCATCCGCCTGTCGAGCATATTGCGGTAGAGGTCGTTGCCCAGGTCGTAGTGGTGGCGGCCGATCTGGAATGCCCTGGAGATTTTCTGCTGATTGATGATTTTTGCCTTCATGGCAGTCAGTCCGTCTCTCCAGGTCAATGACTGCGTGTCCAGTTTGGTTCGGAAGATGCGAAAAAAGAACTCATCCAGGGCCGCAGCATCCCACCACCCATCCATGTAGGACTCTCCCAGCCCCATTGATCCTTCGGCCAGGACTCGTGCATAAAACCGATCGTCGTGGATCTGCATGTCCCAGGGACGTGAACCGTCTATCTTTATGTCGGCGGGGTTGAGGATCTGCTGGCAGCGCTGCTTGAGATTGAGGGCGCCTGCATGCACCGATTCTGAGGAGGTACCGTGACCGTGAAAAAGCGGGAAGTTGAAAAAGCGTTCGTGGAAACTCATGATAACAGTCGCATCCAAATGATACCAGTCCCAAAGGACGTTCCAGACCCTTTACTTTTCCAATGATATAACTCTAAATATTGGTTCACCCGGAGTCAAATTTCGAACCTCATTAGAATCACGTAAACCATTCGTTTTTTTGCCACGTCAACGAAATGTCAGACTCGCCCCTTACTTTTTCTCATAACAGCTCTCGCCGGCCGCTGAGAGAAGAGGCTGCACTGCTACAGTGCCTAAAACCATGTCAACACGGAGTGAGATGATGAATGCGAAAAACCTGATGTTAACTATTTTGTGCACCCTGACCATGGCTGTTTTAATCGGCCAGGGCTTTACCGCTGAAAATGATGGTGGGGAGCGGCAGACTGAACAGGTCGATTCTGCCGTTGTTGCAATCGACAAGATCGATATCAACCAGGCCGACCCGGTTGAACTCACCAAATTGCCGGGAATCGGGACCAGTACGGCAGCGAAAATCACTGCTTATCGAGATGCCAACGGACCGTTTAAATCGGTGGATGAACTTTTGAATGTGAAGGGAATCGGCCCTGATAAACTGGAGAAGATCAAACCGCTGGTCACCCTGTCCTAGGATAGACCAGGTAGGATATAACGGCAGGGTCGGTAGTTTATGTTGGTATACCCTGCCGTTGTATCAGTTCAGCGCATTAACCTCGACCACCTGCGCATCCGGTAAATTCCACCCGGCGTGCAGACCATCGACGAAACAGAGACATTGGCAGCGCTTCGCGAGCGAGGAGATCTTTTCCGGGACCGCTGCCTTGGTTTGTATGGGGTGGGTGGATTCGAAACAGTCAATGAGCAGCACCGGGGTGATCTGTGGATCACTATTGACTGTCACTAGCTCGGAAACCGGAGGCAGATCGTCGCCGTTCACCGCCAGAAACTGCGGTAGCCTCCGGGCCAGAAGCTCACGGGCTTCACTGAATTTGCGCGCCCGACGAACCTTCTCGAGAATTTCGGGGTAGTGAGAAATTTCTGACTTACGAGGCTCAAGAGTGGTCAGCCAGGCTGCCAATTCTTCAGCCATGGAACCCTTTATGCGATCAGCCGGAACGGCTTCGGTCATGAGCCGATGAATAGCCTGTGCCTCGGCTCCATCGGGATACTCGTGCAATAGCCTTCCAATGTCCTCCGATACTTCACTCCAGCGGCTCGAACTTGCTATTTCGACAAAATTTATCCAGCGTGAGTAATTTAGTCTCCTGCCGATTTCAACCCGGTCGGTTTCGTAAAGCGACGGGGTGAGAGCACCCAAATCCTTGACCAGTGCTGATGGAGTGTCGAAAATGCCGATGACAATGGTCCTTTTCTCCGGTGAGACGGATCGACGATATCCGTTGGCCAATACCTCCTCCATGGGAAGATCGCCAAATGGTTGTTCGGAGAAGCAATCATACGGAGGGTTGAGGGACTGGACCGCCTTGAGAACTTGTCTGCCAATGTGCGAATCTGAAAAACGCAGCAGAGTGAGTGTTTTGCTCAGCGTCACCCAGCTTGTGACAGGGAGATTGCCAAGCCCTCGTAATTTAATTTGCAGCAATCGCATGAATCGTTTCGTTCTGGCGCCAATGGGGCCGATGTGAAACGACCTTACTGTTTCAGGGCTTCAGAGGTCAACATATCGATGCCCATGGGCTGCATCCAGGCTGGATAGGGAGGCTGGATCGCGGTAAGTTTCTCGATTGAGCCAAGATCATCCTGGTCGAGGGTGAGTTGGGCTGCGTTCAAATTATCGTCGAGCTGTTCGAGTTTGGTGGCCCCGATCAGCACACTCGAGACAAAGGACTGCTGCATTACCCAGGCCAACGCTACCTGGGCGATGGAAGCCTGGTGCTTGGTCGCAATGGCTCTGAGGACTTCAACAACTCTGTAGCCCTTTTCGATATCGATAGGGGGAAAATCAAATTTTGCCCGTCTGCCGTCTTCCGGCACCGGGTTGTCCTTCGAGTATTTACCACTGAGAAAGCCTGAGGCCAATGGGCTCCAGGTCATTAGTCCGAGCCCGTTAGCGGCCAGGAAGTCCTTGTAGTCGCCGTCGAGATCGCGGCCAAGCATCGAATAGTACATCTGCGCGGCGACCATCGGGGTGAAATTCTGCTGGCGCTGCAGATCTATGAGGCGCTGCGCTTTCCAGGCCGGGTAGTTGGAAAATGCCGGATATCGAATCATTCCTCTCCGAACCGCTGCCTCCAGCGCTCTGGCTGTTTCCTCAAGCGGGGTCCAGGGATCGGGAATATGCAGGAAAAAAATATCGATATAGTCCGTTTCCAGCCGTTTCAGGCTATTCTCGATGGATTGCAGAATATAGCGATAGGAGAGCCCCGCCGAAATAATCGAATCGCCGCTGCGGAATCCGCACTTGGTGGCGATCATCACGTCCTGGCGTTTTGCTCTCAGGGATTTGCCGAGTATTATCTCGGACTGACCCGAAGTATACATGTCGGCCGTATCAAATATATTTATCCCGGCATCTATGCAGGTATGAACCATCCTGTCGGCCAGATATTGATCTACCTTGTTGAAAAGTTCACCAACTAGGGCCCCCTCACCGAAGGTCATGGCGCCGAAGGCGAGTTTGGAAACTATGAGGCCGCTATCTCCAAATTGTGCATATCGCATAACTATCACCTCGATTTGTGGGAATGAAAACAGATGAATCCGACACTAAGATCAAACAATGACTGAATAATAATAGTCAGCATCTTGTATTAATAAAGGTGTGTTGCCGACCCATCTTTGTAAACTTCGCCTGTCGTGGAGCGACTCACCATCCTCGCGTAATTAAGCGCCTTGAACTTATGTCGCCATGTATAGTACAAATCCAACATCCGCAGGGCACAGACCGATAGGTATCAAAAAAATGAAATTAATTGGGCCATGAAAACCATAGAAAAAGTTTCTGTCCACGGTGGGCATAGCGGGCAGTTCTGCAATCATGCAACGGACACCCTGGAAGATATTGTCAAATCATATATTGCCAAAGGTTTCAGCTGGGCTGGCATCACCGAACACGCGCCGCCAATAAACGACGAACTGCGCTATTCCGACGAGGTCGAGGCGGGGCTCAGCGCCCAATTACTGCTCGAGCGGTTCGGCAGCTACATGCAAGAATGTCGAAGACTGCAGGAAAAGTACCGTTCCCAGATTCAGCTTTATGCGGCTCTGGAGATAGAAACCTACAGCGGATACGAGGGATTTGTACCATATCTCGTGGAAAGATTTGAGCCTGACTATATCGTTGGTTCCGTCCATTACGTCAATGACATCAATTTCGATTTTTCAAAGAGTTCCTATGATCGGGCCGCAGGGTCAGCAGGCGGTATCGATTTGCTCTATCAGCACTATTTTGATCTGCAGTACGAGATGATTGAGCGTTTCAAGCCCGAGGTGGTCGGCCATTTTGATTTGATTCGAATCTTCGATCCGGATTACCGCGATCGACTGGTACAGGAGCAAGTGATGGTTAGGATGAGAAGAAATCTGGAACTGATCAAAGAGTACGACCTGATTCTTGATTTCAACCTCAGAGCGCTGCACAAGGGTGCGCCGGAACCCTACGTATGCGCACC
>JABDQA010000101.1 GCA_013042475.1 Desulfofustis sp. | reverse complement strand
GAGGAACTGCTCCGGGCCTTTCCCGACTCACCTTACACCAACGAAGCCAAAGCCCGCATCCAGGCCGCCACGCAGTTTCTGGTCAACCACGAATTCAGCGTGGTTGAGTTTTATCTGCGCACCAAGAAATTTTCCCAGGCCGAAACGAGGCTCAACTACATTCTCGCCATGTATCCCGATTCAAACGTGGCGCCCCAGGCCCGGGAAATTCTCGATCTGATCGAGGCAGGCACCCCACCGAAATATGGGATCGGCCACTGGTTTAAGAATCTCTCCCTTCCGGACTGGATGGATTTCATGGACTGAGTTCCACCTGCCTCCAATCACCACACAAGAACAGCTGCGTCGTTATCAAGAGAACAGCGGCGCTTTGGTGATGCCATCGGATTCGAACCACTCTTCACCGAGAGACATCTCCATGGCCCGGACCGGGCAAATTAAAACGCACTGGCTGCAACCGGTGCATTTGTCCGCATCGAAAAGCACGGCCATATCCTCCCTCCTTATATAGAGAGCATCCACCGGACAGACACCGGTACAGGCCCCGCATTGGAAGCAGCGTTCTTCGTCGCGGCGGATCCGCGTTGCCAGCCGTTCGATAGTGGTACCTAATTGCTCCAGATAGTCAAGACCGTCCTTGATATTGGGCTTGGCGCCAGCTATCTCGATAATCAGAATGCCTTCCCGCTGCGGCAGAATGTTGGCCCGCAAAATGTTGACCTCGACGTCATACTCCTTGATCAGCCGATAAATGATTGGTTTATCACTGATTTCCTTGGGGAACCTGATAAAGTAAATCCTTCTGTACACGCTGCTTACCATACCGTTGTTTCAAAATGTTGCGGATGCGAAGATCCTCGGTTTATCTTTTCAACTGCCCCCGACAAAACGGTCGACCCGGGCAAGCAGCACTTCGGCCTGATCATCAGTGTCCAGGTGCAGGAGCAAACCGCCCTCCACCCGCTCCGGGACCACGAAGTTCTTCTTCTGTCCTTGGTATATTTCCCAGCGGCCGTCCGAGACCGCTTGTGAATCTGCAGCACGAAGCTGAAACCGTGCTTTTACAACCGACTCCGGACAATGGCAGTGGACAATATAGATATTGCACAGTCCTCCCAGGGTGTCAATTACCTGGTTCCTTTGTTCTTCAGTCCCGTAGGAGCCGTCCAATGCCACACCGGCTTTCCCCTGAGATATTGCTGCTGCTGCGCGCTTCAACATTTCTCCGTAGGTGCGTCTGGTCATTTCAGAACTGTACAAACCCACATTGAACGGGACATGATGCCGGCTTTCCGGTGCCACCCCGGCCAGTTCTTTTCTAAGCTGATCACTGTTGATGCAGGAATATCCTTTGGCAGCCGCCCAGCGCTCTGCCAGATAGCTTTTACCGGATCCGGTCAGGCCGATGAAGACAATCAGTTCTGGCTTAGCTGTCTTGGAGGGCATAACGGCGGGCCAGTTCGAAATAGCGTTTCGCCTGTGCGGTGCAGGCCGATCTGGTTTCGGCATCGACACCGGTATCAGCAGCGGTGAACAGGTTGATCTTGCCGCGCACGTAAGCCCTGTAGCACTTGTAGAACGCAATCAGATCAAGCAATCCACGGTCGCCGGAACGCTCCACGTAGCGTGCCACGAAATAATCGGCCAGCTCATCAAGTCCATGGAAATCGAGGTCCATTGCCATAAACCCGATGTCGCCAGCCACATCGCTGTAGCGAAAGCGGTCGTTGAACTCGATGCAGTCGAACACATAGACTTTATCGCTGAGACAGATGTTGGCCGAGTATAAATCTCCGTGGCAGTCCCTTATTCTCTCGTCTTTCATCCTTTTATTGAACCGATCTTCCTGCTTGAGAACGCTCAAGGCGTAGGTTTTGACCTGCTCGAATTGATCCCTGCCAAGAGCCGGCCCGTCGACGAAAGTTTCGGTCTGCTCAAAATTCTCCACCACGTTGACAGCGACAGTCTCGGTTCGACCGTAAGATCGTATCTCATCATTGACCTCGGCTGACTCGTAAAACGGCACCAGGGTGTCGACGATCTGGTCGAGATGGGCAGCGGTCAAGGCCCCTGCAGCCAGCACCCGACTCATCATCCGCTCCTCCTCTAAGCGGCGCATTTTTACGCCATACTCGACAATTTCACCCCCGCCGTCCAATGAGTACCCATCTGGCGATAAAGTGACCGCAACGCGTTCCAAGTAAATTTCCGGACACAGTCGCCTGTTCAGGGTAATCTCCTGAAGGCAGTAATGACCGCGTTTCTCGAGTGAGGAAAAGTCAAGAAAGCCGAAATTCATCGGTTTCTTGAACTTGTAGACAAACTGCCCGGCAATGAGCACATAGGAAATGTGGGTCTGTACGAGCTGGACCTCGTCAGCCGGATGCTCATAGGCGTCAGGCTTCATAAGGCTGGTTATATAATCAGGAAGATTTTGCATTACCGTGGTTTCCTTTTTTTCCCCGCACCTCCAGATATAACCGCGCACTCAGCCTGGGTTTGGCAGGGAATTCGAGTAGATTACAAGGCTATCTTGTAAAAACAGGTCAAGATCAAGGAGCTCGGGAAATTTCTTCCGCAGGCCAAACTACGTCCGAGGATAGAATTATCCCGCGCGACACAGAGATTGAGCCTCAAGACAATTTGCAAGGTAGCCATAGCCGGGCCACAGTGTACCAGAATCAACCACTGCGGTAAACAGCACAGGAATCCTTTACCTTGAATTGTGCTCGTGCTAAGGTAGCTCATTTAAATGACTGGACAGCAGGGCTAAGAAGCCGTTGTCAGGAAACACAGAAGGTAGAACATGAACAGCAAAACGCTCACCGATATTTTAGAACGCGTCCGCAACGGAACCCTCGATATTGAAGGAGCTCTGCAGCAGCTTGGAAGGTTTCCGGCGGAATCAGTTGACGGAGCCTGTATCGATCACCAGCGTCAACTGCGCACCGGACTGCCCGAAGTTATTTTCGGCGAATCGAAAAGTGTCGACCAGATTGTCCCCATCGCCTCTGCCATGCTTGAGCAGGGCGGGCCCGTACTGGTTACCAGGGTTGACTCCCATAAGGCCTCAGCGGTCATGGAGCGCATCCCCCATTTCACCTTTCATAAACAGGCCCGGATCCTACAGCACGGAAGTACGAAGGTGGAGCCCGATGAGTTCATTGGAGAGGTCGTAGTGGTGTGCGCCGGCACTTCAGACCTGGGAGTCGCAGAAGAGGCGAGGGTCACCATAGAGACACTTGGTCATCCTTGCCGCACTATATATGACGCCGGGGTTGCGGGACTGCATCGTATCCTGGCCCGGCACGAGCTTCTACTAAACGCAGCAGTGATTATCGTCGTGGCTGGCATGGAAGGAGCTCTGCCCAGTGTGGTCGGTGGACTTGTAAGCTGTCCGGTGATCGGCGTGCCGACTTCGATTGGCTACGGCGCGGGTATCGGTGGCTTTGCGGCCCTGCTTGGCATGCTCAACAGCTGTGCCCCGGGACTGGCCGTGGTAAATATCGACAACGGCTTTGGCGCGGCCTGCATGGCAATTAAGATTAATTCACTCCGCTGAATCCGGAGGAAGCCGCAGGCATGATTTAAAAAAGCGACTCGATGATCTTCCCCTGCCGAACAAAATCTGTTGAAACCTTGCAAGATTCGGGCATTACGGTATAATCGCGGAGCTGGATTTTCGGCAATTGATATTTACTGCGCATAGCGACAGAAGTCCCAGACGCCCGACCACCCATTGAACGGGCGACAAGCCGGTTGAGACGGAGAACACCCTGGTACGACGCCAGGCCATCTGAAGAAATGATAGGACAATCTGGCTATGAATAATTCCTTTCGGAAAAAATTATGAATACCGCCTTAAAAGTAAAACTCGGACTAGTCTTTTTTCTCATCGTGCTCGCCGTCGTCACGGTCGTGCCTTCGTTTTATGCCAATACCCCGTCATGGTGGAAAAAGTACATGGCACCAGAAGGACTGCGCCTGGGGCTCGATCTTCAAGGTGGCATGCATCTTGTTCTCAAGGTCAACCTCCAGAAAGCAGAAGAGAACACACTAGAGCTTGCCGCCAATGATCTCAAGGATACCCTTGCCGAAGAATCGGTTACCGCGGTTCAAACCAAGTCAGCCACCAAGGACACCATAATTTTTACCCTGCCCAACGCCAGTGCGGTGGACAAAGTCCAGGAGATAATTCAGGACGGTTTTGACGAAGAACTCGAGGTCCAGGTGGATGCGAAACAAGGCAGCTTCCCGCGCATCACACTGCGACTGAGCCAGGAGAGAAAAGACTACATCAAGAACAATGCGGTGGCCCAGTCACTGGAAATCATCAGGAACCGCATCGATCAGTTCGGTGTCGCCGAGCCTGTGATCATCCGTCAAGGAGCGGATGAGATCGTCATACAGCTGCCCGGCATCAGGGATCCTGATAGGGCCATGAAGTTGCTCGGCGATACGGCCCAGCTGGAATTCAAACTGGTGGCCGAGAGTGAAGGCGTAAACATCGATCAACTGGTCGCCAATGCAGTGGATTCTGGCCAATGGTCAGGAAAATGGCAGGAGCGGGATGAGGTCAGGGAGTTGAACCGCTTGCTGGTCGGATCACTGCCCGCCAACACGGCCATTTATTTCGAGCGGCTGGTCGACAACCAGACCGGGCTTGAGAGCTCGCGACCCATCCTCCTCGAAACCAAGGTATTGATGACCGGTGACATGGTTAAAAATGCCCAGGTCCGAATTGGGGGTACCTTCAACGAGCCATATGTCAGTCTGGATCTGACTTCCCGGGGAGGAAAGGTGTTCGCCACCCTTACCGAAAAAAATGTGGGGCGTCGAATGGCTATCGTATTGGACGGGGTGGTCAAGTCGGCACCGGTGATCCGTGAACGGATTCTGGGCGGCTCAGCCCAGATTTCCGGCAGTTTCACCCACGAGGATGCTTCCGATCTGGCAATTGTCCTTAGAGTCGGTGCTCTTCCTGCTCCTGTCGATGTCATTCAGAACATGACGGTGGGATCGAGCCTAGGTAAAGATTCCATTCAGAAAGGTTTAACTTCCGGTATATTCGGAGCCCTGTTGGTCCTGGGATTCATGATCATCTACTACCGGCTTTCAGGACTCATAGCCAACTTCGCCCTTTCCCTGAACATATTGTTTCTCTTCTCGGGCCTGGCAATACTAAATGCCACCCTGACGCTGCCGGGTATCGCCGGTATTGTCCTCTCCATAGGTATGGCGGTCGATGCCAATGTGCTGATTTTCGAGCGGATGAGGGAGGAGTATGCCCTTGGCAAGCCGGTCAGGTCGAGTATCGACGGGGGCTTCGGCAAGGCGGTGTGGACCATCGTCGACTCCCAGGTCACGACCCTGATTACCGCCCTGGCCCTGTTTCTTTTTGGCACCGGTCCGATCAAGGGGTTTGCCGTCACCCTGAGCCTGGGCATCATCTTCAACCTTTTCACCGCCCTGTTCTGCTCCCGGCTGGTATTTGACTTTCTCACCGCCAAGCGAGTCATCACCAACCTCAAGTTTCTGCAATTCACCAAGAAGCCAAATATCGATTTCATGAAGGTTCGAACCATCACTTTCTCGATTTCCGGCGTACTGGTGCTCCTCGGTCTCATCGCATTTTTCCAAATAGCCAGAGGCAGTGCCAATTTAGGGGTCGATTTCTCCGGTGGTTCACTACTCCAGTACAAAGCCGCTCAGCCATTTACCATGGCCGAAGTTCGTGGAGTTTTCACCCGCAACGGCATGGAAGGCGTTAACCTGCAGGAAGTCGAGAATGAGAACCGGCTGATCATCAAGCTGAAAAAATCCGAGGCGGTGGTCGCCAATCTCAGCGATCAGGTCAACGAACTGTTCGACCGGGAATTGGCCGACACCGGTTTTGTACTCGAATCACAATCTGAAATCGGCTCCAGCGTAAGCGCGGTGCTGCGTAACAAAGCTATTCAGGCAATCCTTATTTCACTGGCCGGGGTAATCATCTATCTGGCCTTCCGGTTCGATATCAGTTTTGGCCTTGCAGCGGCAGCCGCAACCTTCCATGACGTGCTGGTCGTCCTCGGCATCTGCTGGCTTTTCAACGTCGAGATCACCCTGCTGATCGTGACCGCGCTGCTTACCCTGGCGGGCTATTCGCTGAACGACTCGGTGGTCGTCTTTGACCGTATCAGGGAAAACATGAAAAAGATCGAGAAATTCCGTCTCTCCACCGAGGTCATCAACGACAGCGTCAACCAAGTGATCAGCAGGACAATCGTCACTTCGCTTACCTCGGCGATGGTCTTGTTGTCTCTTTTTCTGTTTGGTGGTTCCGTCATTCATGATTTCTCTTTTGCGCTGCTGATGGGGGTATTGATCGGTACCTATTCATCAATTTTCATCGCCAGCCCGCTACTGACCTTGTGGAAACGGAAACAGGCCTGAGGGAGTATGGCAGCTGGTAAATTTCCGGAACAGTTCTCCCGGCTGCATCCGGGGGAGATGTTTTCCTTTCTCTGCCACAACAGGGTCAGCTGTTTCACCCTCTGCTGCAGAGAACTGGAACTGGCCCTTACCCCATACGATGTGCTCAGGCTGCGATTGGCTACTGGACTCAACTCGGCCGAACTCCACGAGCGCTACATCATCGAGGAGCTGGCCTCCGAGGACACCTTCCCCCGCTTTTACCTGACTATGGTTGATGACGGCCAGGCCAGTTGTGTTTTCGTCAACGATGAGGGCTGCTCAATTTACCCACACCGGCCTGGTGCCTGTCGAACGTACCCGCTTGGTCGGGGAACGACCCGGGAGCAAGGCCAGATCAGCGAGCAGTTTGTCCTGCTGCGGGAACCGCACTGCAAAGGTTTCAAGGAAAAAACGGTGCAGACACCAAAGAGTTTCATGCAGTCCCAGGAACTGGCTCCATTCAACCTGTTCAACGACAGGCTTACCGTCATCATCCAGCATCCAAAGATTCAAGCGGGGTTGAGACTATCCTCCGCCCAGCTCGATCTTTATAAACTGGCGCTCTATGATCTGGACACCTTCCGCGCCCAGCTTGCAGACAATTTGATAGAGCCACCTCTGGCCGTACCCGATTCAGTCTATGAGGAGGATGATACACTGCTTGAATTTGGCCTGGATTTTATAGAGAAACTGTTTTTCGATCGTTGATCGAACCTCTGCAATTGAAACTCGACACACTGCCATGCTTAAATTGATTGTTTTTGACTGCGACGGGGTCCTGTTCGATTCAAGGGAGGCCAATCGGATCTATTACAACGATCTGTTGAAGGCTTTCAACTATCCACCAATGAATGACCGGGAACTCGAATATGTACACAGCCACAATGTTACCGACTCGGTGTCCCATATCTTCCAGAAGTATTCGACCACCGATCTCGAGGAGGTACATCGTTTTCGAAAGGCACACAGCTATAAGCCCTACTTGTCCCACATGATTTTGGAGCCGGATTTGACAGAGTTTCTCAATATCGTCAAACCCCAATATCACCTCGCCATCTCCACCAACCGGACGACGACGATGAAGCCGCTGTTGGCATCCCACGGTCTCACCCCGTATTTTGAACTGGTGGTGACCGCCATCGATGTTCCGAATCCCAAACCGGCGCCGGATGCCCTGTTGAAAATCTTTTCACATTTTGATTGCCGACCCGAAGAGGTGATCTTCGTTGGTGACTCGGAGGTTGATCAAAAACACACCGAAAACGCTGAGGTTGACCTCATCGCTTTTAAAAATCAACGGCTCAAAGCCAGGTTTCATGTCGAGCGGTTCATGCAGATTCTGGAGCTGGAGCCCTTCCAAAATTGAGGTCAAAATACACATAAAAAATTTCTCTTGTGGTTTGAAATGCTATAATATTGAACTTATCACCTCTACGCTCCCCTTTCATTCAATCGGTATTTTTTTATGGCTATCGCGACGGAACAGCTCGAAGCAATCTATCAGGAAATAACTCAGACTTTTTCCGATGATCCCCGCATCACCGTCGTTCCCGTCGATGGAAACCCACCAGAAAAATATGAAGTCACCTACAATATTGAAGGACTTCAAAAAACGGATGAAGGGGCTGTGGAAAAAGCCGAAAGCCACACCATTGCTATAAGTATTCCGTTTGGTTATCCGCATTTCCCTCCAAGCTGCAAACCTAAAAGCCCGATATTTCACCCCGACTTTGATCCAGCCGCGATCTGCATCGGCGATTTCTGGGAAATGAACCGTTCTATAGGTGATCTCATATCCCATATTGGTGACATGATCAGCGGCGCTCACTATTCAACAACCAATGCTTTCAACGAAGAAGCAGCCCAATGGTATGCAGAGAATTATCCTTCCGGAGACAGCGATCAGGATAAAGTCCTTATCACTGATGAACAGGATTCCATTTCTCCTTCTTTGAGTCTCGCCACTGATGAAGATTTCACTTCCTTGCTGGAAGACGCTGACGAGCAGGTCGATGAAGAACTGCTCGAACCGTTCGAGTCAAAGCAAGATGAGGAAATCACTCCGGCCCTGAGTTTCGTTGAGGACAGCGAAGGAAAAAATGAACAATCGACGGACATTGCAGGAGACGATCTCTTCGAGGAATCCGATTTTGATTTCAAAACCACCCCATCTGAAGAAACATCAGCCAATGAAGAGTTGGCTCCTCCAGGGTTCGAAAGCGATCCGGTGGGTGAAATGGACGATGGGGAAATAGATGTCAATCATTTCAATGAACTGGCAACTGAGAAACGCTTTTTCGGATTGGACAAAGAGTTGTCCCTGCTGCCGGTAACAACCTCTTTTGAGGGCAAAGAAGCATTGGCCGAACAAACTGCGGTGGCAGTTCAAGAAGCCCAGTCCCTGTACACCAAGGCTCTGGAACTCGAACACAAGGGAGAACCCGCCGAAGCACTGAAGCATTTTCAAATGATTGAAGCCGTTACCACTGACTTTCCAGGTCTGCACGACGATCTCAGCCGCATGAATCAAGCCCTGGAGCTGCTTGGCGACTGGACCACCCCGACGGTAGACCGCTCAGCAGAGGAAGAGGCGGTTCTTGAAACTGAGACACTGGTGGAAGAGGCCAGCGTTTCTCCTCCCCCTCCGCAACCAGAAAAGCAGGTTGAGAAGCCAGAGCAAGAAACGAAGGAGCCCGCCCCCCGGACTTTTTTCGAGGATGGACCCAAGCGCAAGTCGCGGCTCCTTCCCTATGCACTGCTCGTAATAGTACTACTAGTAGGGGCTGCCGCCGGCGCCAACTACTACCTCAGCTCTTCCAAATACGGGCAGGCCCAGCAGCGTTTCGAGGAATGCCTTGCCTCCCTGAAAAGCAACCAGTTCAGCAACGCCGAGCTGCAGTGCGAATCTGCGGTTGGGCTGGCCAAACAGGTACGGCTCTTTAAAGCGGGCGATCGTGATACCTTGATCATGAATGTGGAAAAAACACTCCGGTCCGAGCCGCTGAAGCAGGGTCTGGCCGGAAACCTGCCCCTCGATGGCCAGTACTACCCCCGGCAAGCTGTTAAGAACATTACATCTTTTCGAGAATTTAAGGGCAAGGGGGACGAACTGTTCGCCACCTCCAACTGGCAGCAGAGCGTCCCAAATTACGAGCAGGCACTCCAAATCGCTGCTGATGAAATAGCCATCGACCGCCAAGAACTCTTCCAGATTTCAGAGAATTTAAAAATTGCCCGGTTCAACATTACCTACCAATCTGGTCTTTCCTATATCGAGCGAAAGAAATGGGTTTTGGCAACAAAGGATCTCACCGAGGCACTTGAACACCTAAAGACGTTAAGCTTACCTGACAAAGCTGGCCTTATAGATGAAATTACCGTCAAGCTGGGTCAAATAGAACAGGCCACTGAACAAGAAAAAGGCGACATTGCCTTCGCCGAAGAAAAATGGAACAAAGCATCCGAGCACTATCGGAAAGCACTTACCGCGGCCAACCAATCATTCGATCCGGATCAAGAAGCTATTTACGAACTCAAACAGCTCGTCGTCAAGGGCGATCTCTACGCCATCGTCTCCAGTGGCAAATCAGCTTTCAGACAGGCCCGTTGGGACGAAGCGATTGCCAACTACGACAAGGCAATCAGTCTGCTGGAAGACAACAGGGAGCTTCTCAAACAGACCAATACCGAGGAGAACAGAAAAAAACTCGCCCGCATCATGCTACAGGCCTCGATTATCCGTGATAAGCAGGATGCCGCCAGGCACCTCAAAGAACAGGAGTTCAAACTGGCCATCACCAAACTGGAAACAGTCATGACCACCATCTCGGCCAGCGAATTCAAGAGTGAGACCGAATTCGAAATCGTTCGGCAGGAAGCAGAACAGACGATAAAACAGGCCCAAACAGATAAATTGATGGCGGACAAGATCACCTATCTGGAAGAGAACTTTGAAGAACTGTTTACCAAGCACTACTCGGGATCTCCACCAGATTCCTTGAAAGAAAGAACGGTGGTGTTCGAAAAACAAATGGGGTCACGCCTGCTGTTCAGGCTGCAATGCGTTGAAGTAGGTCGTGGGCGACCGCTGCAGCTGGTGATGAAATACACCCATGATCTCGATACTGGCAAATGGGAATTCTACAGGGATAGCCAGTAAATTCCTTACTCCTCAATCCAGCTACTGATTTTTTGTCAGCACCCCTAGAGCAGGAATCGGAACTCCCCCTTACCCAGTAAGTCATGGAGATGGAGAATGCCGGTTAACCTATGGTCATCATCGACCACCGGCAGGATCGTTACTTCGTGACGCTGCATGATGCTCAGGGCATCGACCGCCTGAATATCACCAGGGATAGTAATCGGATCAGCGGTCATCGCTTCTTTGACGCGAGTCCCCTTCAAATCGAGGTTTGAGGCAACGTATCTCCTGACGTCTCCATCGGTTACAATGCCCTCCACTTGCGGTGAATCACCAATGACAATCACCGCCCCGAGGCTTTTAGCGTTGAGTTCCACTATAGCCTCCGCCACTGTCGCGCTACCTGTCACCAGCGGTACCTGAGCACCAGTCAGCATTACTTCTTCGACTTTCACCTGTAGGCGGGCTCCGAGGCTACCGGCCGGGTGGTTGGAACGGAAATCGGCTGCCTGAAAATGATTCCGGTTCATCAGCACCACTGCCAGGGCATCACCGAGCGCCAGAGTTGCCGTCGTACTGGTTGTCGGGGCCAGACCGAGCGAGCAGGCTTCCTTGGGTACGGAGATGTCGAGGACCACATCCGCTGCCATGGCAAGCGTCGAATCGGCCACCCCTGTCATGACGATGACCGAGGAGCAGCGGCGTTTCAGGTTGCCGAGCAGACTGTTTAACTCGGTGGTTTCCCCTGAATAGGAGATGGCAATGACCACATCGGTATCCTGCACCATGCCCAGGTCGCCATGCATGGCCTCGACCGGATGCAGGAAGAAAGAAGGGGTGCCGGTGCTGTTCAGGGTTGCGGTAATTTTCTGACCTATTATACCAGATTTGCCAATCCCGGTGACGATCAGCCGGCTGGGACAGTCATGGATAAGTTCGACTGCCTTGACAAACTCGGCGCCAATCCGCTGGCGGACAGCGGCCAGCCCCTGCTCTTCTATTAATAAAACTTCCTGTGCTTCTTCGACACTCATGGATCATTCCCAATACGAATCATACCTTGATTAACCTGGCAGACAGCCACGAATAAACTCTCTGCCGAGAAGATCTCACTTTGAGTGGTCAGATCGTAGCTGGATTAGTTACAATAACGAACTGTTACATTATTCATCAACTCTGATTCTAGCCCTGACAATGGCTATCCGAATACCCTTGACATTGGCCGTGTTCGGAGTTTGAATGTCATGTTTGGCAATTTGTTGCTTCATGCATACAATAGCATTCAGCAAAAGTGAACCATAATAACTAGGACGGAAAAATCATGTCAAACTATCTTTTTACTTCGGAATCAGTGTCCGAAGGACATCCTGACAAAGTTGCCGACCAGATATCCGATGCAATTCTCGATTCCATACTTGAGCAGGACATAAATGCTCGAGTCGCTTGTGAGACCATGGTGACCACCGGTATGGTGCTCATCGCCGGCGAGATAACCACTTCGGCCTGGGTGGACATGGCCAATGTGGCCCGCCGGACGGTCAAGGAAATTGGTTACAACTCATCAGAGATGGGATTTGACTGGCAATCCTGTGCCATCCTCACCTCCATCGACAAACAGTCATCCGATATCGCCCAGGGCGTCAATGAAGGCAGTGGACTCGATCTTGAACAGGGGGCGGGCGATCAGGGTCTCATGTTCGGCTATGCCTGCCACGACACCGAGGTGCTGATGCCGATGCCTATTTACTATGCGCACAGGCTGACGAAACGCCAGGCCGAGGTGCGCAAATCCGGCCGACTCCCATGGCTTCGTCCCGATGCCAAAAGCCAGGTCACCATCGGCTATGTTAATGGTGTTCCGAAGCGGATCGACGCGGTCGTTCTCTCGACCCAGCATGATGAAATAGTCGAATATCATGATCTCAAGGAAGGGGTCATGGAGGAGATCATCAAACCGGTACTGCCCGCTGATATGATCGATGGCGACACCAACTTTTACATCAACCCGACGGGCCGGTTCGTTATCGGCGGACCTGTTGGCGACTGCGGGGTTACTGGTCGAAAAATTATCGTCGATACTTACGGCGGCAAAGGCTCGCACGGCGGTGGAGCCTTCTCGGGCAAGGATCCGTCCAAAGTTGATCGCTCCTCGTCATACATGGGACGCTATATTGCAAAAAATCTGGTAGCCGCAGGAATTGCCACGGAAATCGAGGTCCAGGTGGCATACGCCATTGGCATATCCCAACCGGTATCGATCAATGTAAACAGTTTCGGCACCGGCAAACTCAGTGATGAAAAGATCAGAGATCTGGTTGCCGCCCACTTCGACCTCAGGCCCAAAGCTATCATCCAGCATTTGGACTTGCTGCGCCCCATTTATCGGGCTACTGCAGCTTATGGACACTTCGGTCGCAGACGAGATGACTTTACCTGGGAACGCATTGATAAGGCCGAAGAATTGAAAGCGGCCGCCGGACTAAGATAAATTGGAAAATTCCCTCAAGGATTCAAACATGACAACTTCAGGCAACGATTACAAAGTAGCAGACATCTCCCTGGCCGACTGGGGAAGAAAGGAAGTGGCGATCGCAGAAACTGAAATGCCGGGGCTGATGAGTCTGCGGGAACAATATAAAGATTCTCAGCCGCTTAAAGGCGCGCGTATTGCCGGCTGTTTGCATATGACCATTCAAACCGCAGTTCTGATGGAAACACTTGTTGAATTGGGCGCCGAGATTCGCTGGTCATCCTGTAATATATTCTCCACCCAGGATCATGCCGCCGCTGCAATGGCCGCCGCAGGTATCCCCACTTTTGCCTGGAAGGGTGAAAGCGAGGAGGAATTCTGGTGGTGCATCGACCAGACTGTTTTTGGTCCTGATGGCTGGCGTCCCAACATGATACTTGACGACGGCGGTGATCTCACCCTGGTGATGCATCAGAAGTATCGTGATGAGATGGCCCAGGTCAAAGGCATCAGCGAGGAAACAACAACGGGGGTGCATCGCCTCAACGAAATGGCCGTTAACGGCACGCTGCTCTGCCCGGCAATCAACGTCAA
>JABDQA010000171.1 GCA_013042475.1 Desulfofustis sp. | reverse complement strand
GGTGCGGTTTTCATAGCATTTCACCGCCGCTGCCAGATCCTCTATGGCGGTGCCCACCGACTTAAACAGGGTGATCTCGGCTCTATCTCTTCTACCGGGATGGTGGCCTGACACCAATTCACTCAATTCCGCCGCGATATCGTCCCTGTCGATCACCCCCCTTTCCATGGGTCCCAACAGATCTCCTGCTTCGGCCAGCACCCCGGTTCTGGTGTCAACGAACAGGGTCGACCTGGCCACCGCTTCATCATCGGCTTCCCGCATGGTGGGCTTGAATCCGCCGACCAGATCAAGATGGGTCCCGGGATTCAACCAGCTGCCGGAAATAAGAGGCTCTGTCGCCATGGTCGCACAGCTTATTATATCAGCATCAGCGCAGCCTGCCTGAAGATCATCGATTACATTGCAGTCGAAGTCCGCCGCACGGTAGCTTTCGGCCACCTCCATCCCTTTATCTTGATTTCTCGCCCAGATGGAGATTTTGTTCAGGGAACGCACCGCATGATGGGCAAATCCGAGGTAGCGGGCCAGTCGGCCGCTGCCGACGATGAGCAGATGGTTCGCATCATCTCTGCTCAGATATTTCGAAGCTAGAGCCGAGGCGCACACTGTTCTGCGGGCAGTCAACTCGGCGCCGTCCAACTGGGCGAGCATCTCACCGGTGGCGCCGTCTATAAGCAGGTAGATCCCCTGGATTGTCTCGAGCCCTTTGGCACTGTTGCCAGGATATAAGCTGACCAGCTTGACGCCGTTGTACTTCCCGGCAATCCAGGCGGGCATCAGGAGAAGCGTGGCATCCGGTTGATTGTCGAGGGGTATCTGGTAATGAAGCCGCTCAGGAATAGTGCATGAGTGGGCAAACATTGCCTCGATCGCTTCCACGGTACCCTGCCAGTCGAGGAGTTCTTTTACTTGATCAGTATCGAAGATCAGCATGTCAGCGTCCACCGGATGATAGGAGATTATCGGTTGAACATAGGCCAGGTGTCGGCTATCCGGTAACCTTCGGGCCAGGGATCGGTTGGCTCGAGAAAATACTGGTAGGTGCCGGTGATCCAGGCCTGGCCAGAGATACGCGGGTAAATTGCCGGTCTGGTCCCTACCTTAGTTTCACTGTCGATGGCGCATGCAAAGCGGGAGCCAATAATCGACTCGCCAATATAGCGCTCACCTACCGCCAGTCTGCCCTGCCGGTGGAGCAGAGCCATACGTGCCGAACACCCGGTTCCGGTCGGGCAGCGGTCCAGTTTTCCGGGTTGGATGATCACTGTATTGCGGCCGACAAGACTGTCTCCCTCTTTTTGCAGAGGAGCAGTAATCTGGCAGAAGGAGAGGTGGCTCCACTCAGGATTTTCAGGGTGATGAAAGCCGAGCTGTTCGTTGGCCGCATTGGTTATTTTGATACCGGTCTCGGCAAGTTCCCGTGCTTCGTCAGGGCAAAGGTCAAATCCCAGTTGGGAGGCCTCGACAATAACAAAACTGTCGCCGCCGTAGGCAGTGTCAACCCGAACAGTACCCAGCCCGGTAATTTCGAGTACCTGGTCTTGCCTGTCCACAAAGGAGGCGACATTCTTCACCGAGACGCTGGTGACTTTACCGTTGCTGCACTGTGCCGTTACTTCGATCAGCCCTCCGGGCGGTTCGAGGACAATCGAGGTGACCGGTTCGGTCATCGGCAGAATCCCTGTTTCCAGAAGCACGGTGGCAACGCAAATCGAATTGGAACCTGACATCGGCGGTGTATCTTCCGGTTCCATGATGATCCAGCCCATCTGGGCCTTGGGGTGTTTGGGCGGGACAAGAAGATTGTAGTGACGGAACACCCCGCCCCGGGGTTCATTCAAAAGGAAATTTCGCAGTCGTTGGTCCCTAGCGATCCAGCGCGACTGCTCCCAGATGGTCGCGCCCGGAGGCGCTGCAACACCGCCGACTACGACGTCGCCAACCTCGCCTTCCGCATGACAGCCGACCACGTGTATGATTTTCCCGGTCCGCATCTCAGTTCCCCTTTATTGCCGTAATTTTCCACAGGTCGCATACTACACGCATTTCCCAGGAAGAGAAACCGTTGGTTTGTGAACAAGAATGTCCGGTCACTAGGCTGAAAATGATCGGCGCGGGGAAGCTCGCTGCACGACAAGTGATTTTTGGTAATTTAGGGTAATTTATTTCTGTGACAAGGTGTTATATTGACAAATTTAGCCGTTAGTAGCAGAAAGTATCCCTGCCAAATAATCAGACTGGAACCTCAATCATGTCATCTTCGAAAAAGTATCTGAATACCAAGGAAGTTGCCCAACTGCTCCAGGTAAACGAAAAAGGGGTCTACACCCTGGTCAGCGATAAAGGATTGCCCGCCACCAAAGTTACCGGAAAGTGGTTGTTTCCTCGTCATTTTGTTGAAGAATGGCTCGATTTATCCATCGTCAATTTGCCAGCTGCGGCCAATCCCGCACTGGACAGCGGTCGTCTCTTTATCGCCGGCAGCGATGATCTTCTGTTTCAGAGAGCCGTAAGCCTTTACAACAGCAAAGACCAGAACAGCGTCATATTTTTCGCCAATATCGGTAGTATGGGTGGTCTGCGCGCCCTGCGGCAGCGCAGCTGTCATATTGGGGTGTGTCACCTGCTGCAGGATGATAAGGAAGAGTACAATTTTCGTTTTGCCGAGCAGGAAATGACTCAGGCACCGGTATTTATCAATTTCAGCAAGCGTGAGCAGGGAATCCTCATCGGCCCCAACAATCCGAAAAATATTTGTTCTGTAGCAGATTTGGCAGGTGATGGGGTGAAAATCGTCAATAGACCGCTGAATACAGGAACCCGACTGCTGTTGGATTATGAGATCAGCCGCACGGATATCAGTGCCGACAATATTGACGGCTATGAGGTGGAGGTGGGCAGGCATCTGGAAGCGGGTCTTGCCGTTCTCGGGGGCAAGGCAGACGCCGCGCCGGCTATACGGCCGGTGGCCGAACTGCTGGGGTTGGATTTCATCCCCCTGCGCTGGGAGCGTTTTGACCTGCTGATCAACCGCGACCGCTTTTTCGATCCACCCGTGCAGCGTTTCATCAACCTCCTCCATGATCCGACATTCAAACGAATTGCCAAGGAATTCGTGGGCTACGATCTGTCGGTCAGCGGCAAGATGATCTATCCCGACAACTTAAAGCTATAGTTCATTATCAAGGAGAGAAAGATGCTCAAAAAAACCATGCTTGCAGTGGCAGTAGTGACCCTTGTCCTGTCCGGCACCGCCAACGGTGCCGATAAGCTGTTGACCATGTCCACCACCACTTCAACTCAGGCATCGGGGCTCCTGGACTTACTGCTTCCAGCTTTTAAGGATGATACCGGTATCGAGGTGAAGGTCATTGCCAAAGGCACCGGTGCCGCGATACGTGACGGCATGGATGGCAACGTGGATATCATTTTTGTGCATGCCAAGGCAAGGGAGGACAAATTCGTTGCTGAAGGTTACGGAACCAAGCGCTATGCGGTGATGCACAACGATTTTGTAGTGATCGGTCCGAAAAGCGATCCAGCTGGAGTGGGCAAGACCGCTGATGTTTATGAAGGCCTGCGGAGCATCTCCGGGGCCAAGGCCGAGTTCGTTTCCCGGGGTGACGATTCGGGTACCCATACCAAGGAGCAGTTTTTGTGGGAGAAATCAGGCGTGCAGGTGGTCACCAACAAAAAGGAAATAGTAAAAAAAGGAAAGAAAACGACAGTTGAGTTCACCGAGCCGGCGGATTCGGTCGACTGGTACCGCTCAATTGGGCAGGGTATGGGTAAGGCCCTCACTTACGCCGACGAAAAAGGTGCCTATACAATGACTGATCGCGGAACTTTTATAAAATACAAATATGGTAAAACACCGCCGATCGATCTCGGGATTGTCAGCGAAGGGTCCGAAGCGCTCGCCAACCCTTATGGGATTATCCCGGTCAATCCGGAAAAATTTGCTCATGTGAACTATGATCTGGCCGAATCTTTTGCCCAATGGCTGACCTCCGAGCGGGGACAGAAACTCATCGGCGGCTATCGTCTGCATGACAAACAGCTCTTTTACCCTGATGCACTGCCGTAGCAATTAGATTATGTTGTAGCTGCATTTTCAAGGCCGCTGGAATGAGGGGTCGTTCCGGCGGCTGATTGTTTGTGGCCCCTATCTGGTAACAGTTTGGATTTACTCGTAGACAGTCTAAAATCAGCTTTTCTGCTGTTATTCTCCTTTGATCCTGAACTTTTTGAAATCGTAGGGGTTTCACTCAATGTCAGTTTTTTTTCAACCCTCTTAGCCGCGCTAATTGGCTTGCCCGCCGGTTTTTTTATAGCCTTTAACACCTTCCGCGGTAAACGGTTCGTCATGACCTGCCTCAATACGCTGCTGGCGCTGCCGACGGTGGTAATTGGCCTGGTGGTCTATTCCCTCATTTCACGACGAGGCATATTCGGACCGCTCGAACTGCTCTACACCCAGAAAGCTATTATCATAGGGCAGACCATTTTGATCGTCCCGGTTATCACCACCTTGACCATTGCGGCCATCAGCAGGATAGATCAACGCTATCGGAATACGGCACTGACCCTGGGGGCTACTTATTATCAGATGGGGTGGGTGATTTTTCTGGAGGCGCGATTCGGTATCATGGCGGCCTTGATTGCCGCCTTCGGGCGGGTGATTGCCGAAGTCGGCATTTCGATGATGCTCGGTGGTAATGCCAAGGGGTTTACCCGAACCATGACCACGGCCATGGCTCTGGAATACGACAAGGGCGAATTTGTCCTGGCGGTGGCTCTCGGGATAGTGCTGATGACTTTTGCCTTCCTGATTAATCTGGTCTTCCATTTTTTACAGGGTCGCCTCAAATCCGATGCTCTATGAACTCAATAAGGTGACCAGAACCTTCGGCGATCGAATCGTTCTGGAGATCGATTCCCTATCGTTCGAGGCCAGGAAAATTTATGCTCTCATAGGCCCCAACGGCGCGGGCAAGACGACCCTGCTCAACCAGCTTGCCTTTCTCGACCAGCCCAGCAGTGGACAACTACAGTTCAAGTCATCAGCGGTTGTCTATGATCACTCGTCGCTGACCAGGCTGCGGCGCAACGTGGTGTTGGTTGATCAGAGTCCGATTCTGTTTTCCGGCAGTGTCTGGAGGAACATCGAATTTGGTCTGAAGGTCCGAAAGATTCCGAAAAAAGAGCGAACTCGCAGGATAGTAAAGGCCCTTGAGCGGGTTACCATGGCTGATTTCGCCCACCGCGACGTATACGGTCTCTCTGGCGGCGAAGTCAAGCGGGTGGCACTGGCTCGGGCACTGGCCCTGGAGCCGGAGGTATTACTCTGCGATGAGCCTACCGCCAACGTCGACCGGGAACATCAGGAGATTATCCTGAAAATCCTTTCCCACGCCAACAGTGTCCGGCATACGACGATAATCTTTTCCACCCACTATCTGTCCCAGAGCAGGCAGCTTGCGCATCACACGATGCTGTTGCAGAATGGTCGCCTGTCGAAAAATCTCGAGGAGAATATTTTTCAGCTCAGGGTTGTGAGACGCAGCGAGGAGCTTAAATGCCGCTTCGCTGATCATCTGATTTCCTTTTCTGATCCCGATGGGCTGGCCCGGGAAAACGGGCTGGTGCGGGTGCATATAAACCCAGAGCAGATACATCTAAGAGCGCTTGATGAGGGGGAAATCCCGGAGGCCTGGATTGCCGGTACAATAGTATCTTTAGCCAAGGAAAACGGCAAGATCAGGATCGTAGTAGATATCGGTCAGAAACTGCAGCTCTTGATGAGTGAAAAACAATTCTTCAACCGTCCCTACCAGGTGCTGCAAGGTGTCGCGGTGGGGATTGAAGCCCAGGGGGTAATGCTGCTGTCCTAGCCTGATGCCCATGGCAGAATCTTTGAGCTGGCGCTCAGGTCCCTGGTGTTTTTTTGTGGCTGGTCCGGTACAACGGCTTTTGTTTTTTTGCTTCGACCAAGCGCCGCAGCTGATTGCACTCGGCGTTTGCTCCACGCAGTTCCCGTTTGATCGCTTCTTTTTCTGACAGCGGTGCGTTCTCGAGCTGCTCCTCCAGCTGGTGTACTCTTTGCTGGGCGCGGTAAAGATCAATGGCCAGGGCCTTTAGCATGGGCTGTGCCCCCTCATTTATGACTTTTTTTCCGGGCCAGCAGGGAAGCATAGGCGCCGTTAAGTTCGACAAATTCCTCGTGATTACCACCGCTGTCAGGGTGCAGCTCCTTGGCTCGTTCCCGGTAGAGGCGGGTCAATTCGCGACGGTTCATTTTCTGAAGTTTCTGCCATTTCATCTGAAATACCTTTTCGGCCTGGCCCGTACTCACCTCAGGTTTTTTGTCGGGCCAGGAAAAGGCCCGATTGCGGCCCATGAACTCGCGCACGAAGTCGTCAAACAGGGAGCGCCGGCCATAGCCATGATCGAAAAACATGATTACATAGCGAGTCAAGTGATCATGCAGGCTGGCACCGCCGTCACCCTTTCTCCAGAAGCTTTTGTCATTGTTCAGAGAGCAGATTTCCTCGATGAAATAATCGGCAATATCAATCTGATCCAGAGCCTCGGGCATGGTTGCTGAGAAACCCTCATTGAAGTATCGCTGGAGATCAAAAATGGCGAACACATAGGTTTTGAGTTCATTGTGCTGCAGCGCCTTTTCGAGATCCATCAGGTAGAATTCCCGCTCATCGCGACACTTGTTGAGCAGCGGTCGGTAGAGTTTCGGATTGAGCCGAAAGATCCGGCTCTGGTCAACCGCTCCGTAACGGAGATAATAGAGACGACGACGATCAAAAAGGTGAATGTCCTTTTCAATGGTCTGTCGCTCTTCCTCTGACAAAGCTGTCACCCGGGCTCTGCCCCGATGGCGGAAAATACCAAGACGGGCTTGCTCTTCTGCTGGCAGAAAATCCCAGAGCAGATCCTCAAGGGTCAGCGACACATCGGCAGAGGTTTCCAGCTGCAGCCTCTCAACCAGTTCTTCTGAAAAATAACAGATATCATCGGTGAGATGTTCAATATATCGACAGGGATCATCGCCCAAGTCAAATACCATCTTATAGTCAAGATAGCGGTGGTCCTTCCCTGCTAGTGAACGGCGAATTTCATAGTGTTTGGTCTGACCCCTGGTCAGGGTGGCAAGATACATAATTAATCAATCAGATAGTGTTGAGCAGGTTGCCCGGTTACGGCAGACAGGTTTGTAAATATATGGTATGGAACCATTTGTCCAGCATCATGTAGCATGCACAAGATGTCACTAGGACCAATATAATCATCGACTCGCGCAATGGAGGAGCGATATGGCGGTGAAGATACCAGTTTCTTGGGGTGAACTTTTTGACAAGCTGACTATTCTGGAAATCAAGCAGGTCCGTATCAGTGACCCGAAGAAGCTGATAAACATCGACAAGGAGTTTGAAGCTCTGAGTGGTGTCTACAGGGGCAGCACCCTGCCAGGCGCCCCTCTGCAGGAGCTGATAGATGAATTGCGGCGCACCAACGAAGCGCTCTGGGAGATTGAAGATGATATTCGCAATTGCGAGCGCACCAAAGACTTCTCCGAAAGATTCATCGAGCTGGCCCGGTCGGTATATAAAACCAACGACAAACGAGCCGATCTCAAACTTAGGATCAACCGTTTGCTCGGCTCCGAACTGATCGAGGAGAAATCCTACGAAAAGTATTGATGGCTGATATCCTCATCATCAAACTCAGCGCTCTGGGCGATCTTGTCCAAGCCGACGGGGCCATTCGCGATATCAGAAATTTTCATCACGACGACCACCTGACCGTCATGACCACGCCGCCCTATCGGGGCTACATGCACCGTTGCCCTTGGGTGGATGCGGTGCTCATAGATCCTCGGGCGCCTCGCTATCATTTTCTTGAGATGCTTTCCCTACGCGGCAAACTGCGACGAAAATTTGACCGTGTCTATGATCTTCAGCAGGTGGGCAGAACCAGGTTCTATTATCGCTATCTGTTTCCCCGCGGCTGGTGGCTGGGTGATGCGCAAGGCTGTGAGGTGTTTTTGAAGCGGCCGGAGGATGTCTGTGCCGCCGACCACTTTCACAATCATCTGCAATTGGCGTCCATTCCTCCGACTCATACACGACACTCGGATGTGTCCTGGATGGCTGATGCGGTTGATGACCTGTTAATGGAGCATGGCGTCGAGCCAGGCTTTGTGCTGCTGATTCCTGGAGCATCGGCCGGTCATGCTGGCAAACGCTGGCCATGTTTCGCTGAGTTGGCAGAACGTTTGCGGGACCACAACATACAGCCGGTCACCGTTCCTGGACCGGCGGATTTGGCGCAGTGTCTGGCGCTGCCGGGGAAGATGCTGGTTTCCGAGGATGGCTATCTTGACTATTTCGCCCTGGCGGGGGTGGCACAGCGGGCTGCATTCGTGATCGGCAACGATACCGGGCCGACGCATATTGCTGCTCATCTCGGCCGTCCGGGGTTGGCTCTGTTTGGCGGCCATACTGCCCCGCAGACCACCG
Organism: Desulfofustis sp.; assembly: GCA_013042475.1. GTDB lineage: Bacteria > Desulfobacterota > Desulfobulbia > Desulfobulbales > Desulfocapsaceae > JABDQA01. The sequence goes on along the minus strand of JABDQA010000171.1, from coordinate 15,139 downwards.
GCATCCAGCACACCGGTTTCAGTTGGCTGGAGGCTCATGACCTGGCTGAGATTACACTCGAGACAGTCTGGCGGAAATTCGTCAATATGAGGGGGGGCTGAGGCTCGTCGTTTTTCTTTGCATCTATTTTTTCTCATAACAAATTGATGCTTAATGAGTTATCTTAAATTCATCTACCTGGAAATTGACTTGAAGAGGTCATCTTCACCAAATAGTATTCTTCGATTAAGAAGTAGACATGTGGCTGGTCGGGAGTGCTCTGCTATCTTCAACTACAGCTATTCTTCAGTGCGGGGCAAGGATGGCTTTAATTCAAATTTAAGAGGAGAACAAGATGAGAGCAATATTGATGAGTGTTTTTTCATTTTTTGCGGCTGCTACACTTAGTGTTACGAACTCCCTTGCCGGTGAAGTGGAGGTGCTTCACTGGTGGACCTCCGGCGGGGAGGCCGCTGCTGTACAGGAACTGCAGAAAATGCTGCAGAAAGAGGGTCACATGTGGACGGATTTTGCTGTTGCCGGCGGCGGCGGTAGTGCCGCCATGACCACCCTGAAATCACGGGCGGTTGGGGGGAATCCTCCCACTGCAGCTCAAGTGAAGGGTCCGCAAATCCAGGATTGGGCGGAACTGGGTGTACTGACCAACCTCGATGAGGTTGCCAAAGCCGAAGGGTGGGATGATACCGTTCCCAAGGTGGTAGCCGATATCATGAAATATCAAGATGGCTGGGTTGCCGTTCCGGTAAATGTCCACCGTATCAACTGGATGTGGCTCAACAAGGCAGTATTCGATAAGGCAGGCCTGGCCTATCCAAAGACCTGGGATGACTTCTTCGCCGCCATGGAAACACTGAAGAAAGCGGGGGTCACTCCCATTGCCTGGGGTGGGCAGAACTGGCAGGAAGCCACCGTTTGGGAAACTGTGGTTGCCGGAGTCGGTGGTAACGACTTCTATAAAAAAGCGCTGGTCGAGGCTGATATGGAAGCCCTCAAGAGCGACACCATGGTCCAATGTTTTGAAGTCATGAGGAAGATGAAGCAGTACACCGATCCCAACGCCCCGGGACGCGATTGGAACCTCGCCACCTCGATGGTGATCAAAGGCGAGGCCGCTGTCCAGTTCATGGGTGACTGGGCCAAGGGCGAGTTTACCGCAGCCGGCAAAAAGCCGGGCGAGGACTATGATGCCATGCCTGCCCCTGGAACCGAGGATTCCTTCCTGTTCAACGTCGATTCCTTTATCATGTTTGACGTCAAGGACAAGGATGCCAAAGCCGCTCAAGCCGCCATGGCTCGCCTCATTCTTTCCCCTGAGTTCCAGGTCGTCTTCAACGTCAACAAGGGCTCCATTCCCGTCCGTTCCGGAATCGAAGAGCAACCGTTTGATTCCATAGCCGTATCTTCCATGGGTGATTTTGCAGCCACCGCCGAATCTGGTGGTCTGATGCCCTCCATGGCACATGAAATGGCGGTATCTCCGGCAATTCGGGGAGCAATGTTTGATGTCGTTACCAATTTCTACAACTCCGATATGTCGGCAGCCGATGCGGCAAGCAAACTGGCTGCGGCCGTTGGAGAGGCAATGTAAAACCAGGGCCTATAGCTGCCTGCGAGCTGAGGCGACCTGTTCGAGGCGGACACCGGCCTGAATAGACGAGGCGCACTTTTTGGGCCGGTGCCGTCCCCAACCGATGGAACAACATGTCTGAGGCCAAGCGATTCAATCCACTTGATTATCTGGAGAGGACCCTGCCCAAACTGGTGATTGCACCAAGTTTCATGGCCATGATGGTCTTTATCTACGGGTTCATCCTCTGGACCGTCTATATCTCCATGAGCAAGTCGACTTTTTTGCCCAATTATGATTTTGTCGGCTTAATACAGTATGTAAAACTGTGGAGGATTGAACGCTGGTACGTGGCCTGCAAAAACCTGCTGATCTATGGCGGTCTGTTTATCTCCGTCTGCATTGCCTTGGGGTTGTTGCTGGCCATCTTTTTGGATCAGAAGATCCGGCTCGAGGGGGTGCTGCGCTCCGTCTACCTCTATCCCCTTTCACTCTCATTCGTGGTAACCGGTACCGCCTGGCGCTGGATGCTCAATCCCGGCCTCGGTCTTGAGAAGCTGGTGCGGGATTTAGGGTGGGAGAGTTTTAAATTCGACTGGCTGGTGAATTCTGAGATGGCCATCTACACCGTGGTCATTGCCGCGGTGTGGCAGTCAACCGGATTTGTCATGGCCATGTTTCTCGCCGGGCTCAGGGGGTTTGATTCTTCAATCATCAAGGCCGCCCAGGTGGACGGCGCTTCGCTGCCCCGCATCTACTGGAAGATCATCATTCCCAGCATGCGGCCGGTCTTTTTCGGCGCGGTGATTATTCTCACCCATATCGCCATCAAGAGTTTCGACCTGGTGGTCGTTCTTACCCGGGGTGGGCCCGGATATTCCACCGATCTACCGGCGACCTTCATGTACGCCTATGCCTTCACCAGGGGCCGGCTGGCTCTGGGAGCCGCCAGTGCGACCATGATGTTCATGATGGTGATGGCCATCATTATCCCCTATCTCTATTCGGAATTGAGGAGCAGATCCAATGACTGAAGGCGGCCAGAAAACTTACGCTGAGAGGCTTGCCCGAGCTGTGGTCTATGTCGTCCTGCTGCTCTTTGTGGTCTACTTTCTGGCCCCGCTTTTTATCATGATCATCACCTCGATCAAGCCGATGTCGGAGATTCGCACCGGGACCCTGATTTCCCTGCCCAGGAGTCCCACAGTTGAACCGTGGCTCAAGGCCTGGGGTTCGGCAACCATCGGCGTGTCCAATGAGGGTATCAAAGGCTTTTTCGTCAACTCTTTGAAGATTACGATACCTGCGGTGCTGATCTCGACGCTGATCGGGGCGGTTAACGGATATGTATTATCAAAATGGAAGTTCAAGGGCAGCGACGCCTTTTTTGCCATGCTGCTGCTTGGCTGTTTCATCCCCTTTCAGGTGATCCTGCTGCCCATGGCCAGAACACTGGGTCTTCTTGGGATTTCCGGGACCACTGCCGGTCTGGTGCTGGTCCATACCGTGTATGGCCTGGCCTTCACCACCCTCTTTTTCAGGAATTTCTATGTGGGCATTCCCGACGAACTCGTCAATGCGGCCAAGATCGACGGCGCCGGTTTCTGGCGGATCTTCTGGAAGATCATGCTGCCGGTCAGCAAGCCCATCATCATGGTTACGATCATCTGGCAGACCACCCAGATCTGGAATGATTTTCTTTTCGGGGTGTGCTTTTCCACCGGCGAGACTCAGCCGGTGACAGTGGCCCTCAACAACCTTGTAAATACCTCATCGGCGGTAAAGGAATACAACGTCGATATGGCGGCGGCTATAATAGCTGCGATACCGACCCTGTTTGTCTATTTCGCCGCCGGGAAGTATTTTGTCCGCGGCCTGACGGCAGGAGCAGTGAAAGGATAAGTGTAGATGGACTCAATTTGATTGGTGGATTCGAGATGGCATCACTCGTAATAGAGCAAGTTCGAAAGGCCTTCGGTAAGGTAGAGGTTCTCAAGGGTATCGATATAAGCATAGAACCTGGGGAGTTCCTGGTCCTGGTCGGTCCCTCCGGCTGCGGTAAATCGACGCTGCTCAATCTTATCGCTGGGCTGGATTCCATCACCTCCGGGGAAATTCGCATCGGTGATCGGGTGGTCAACGAAATCCCGCCCAAGGATCGGGACATCGCCATGGTCTTCCAATCATACGCCCTCTATCCCAATATGACCATCCGCAAGAACCTATCCTTCGGTCTCGAGACCAGAAAGGTAGCCAAGGCGAAGATCGAGCGGCAGATCAACAGAGTGGCGGAAATCCTGCAGATCGAAGAGTTGCTGGACCGCAAGCCCTCCCAGCTCTCTGGGGGTCAGCGCCAGCGGGTCGCCATGGGACGGGCCATTGCCCGCGACCCGATGATATTTCTCTTCGACGAACCGCTTTCCAACCTGGATGCCAAGCTGAGGGTGGAGATGCGGGCCGAGATAAAAAAGCTTCACCAGCGGCTGGGCACCACCATCGTTTATGTCACCCACGATCAGATCGAGGCGATGACCATGGCCGATCGCATAGCTATCATGAAAGACGGTATCGTCCAGCAGTTCGGCAGCCCCGACAATGCTTATTCGGACCCCAACAACCTATTTGTCGCCAGCTTCATAGGCTCCCCTTCCATGAACTTCATACCGGTGGTTATCGAAGAAAAGGAGAACCAACCCGTTGTCTCGCTCACCAACGACAGTGGAGAGACCTTTCACATCCCGGTGAAAAAGGCCGCTCAGATAGAGGCTGGGCGCGAGGCAATCATGGGCATCCGTCCGGAAAATATCACCGATACCAACGAGGTCCTCAGGGGGCGCCAGCAGATTGCTACGGTTGCCTGCAAGGTAAAGGTGACCGAACCGACCGGTCCCGACACTCTGGTCCATGTTCAGCTTAACGATATCGAGGTGATCTGCCGCTCCAGTCCGGCCTATGCAGGAACTCCTGAACAGCAGATGGAACTGGCCCTGGATACCTCGAAGATCCTCTTTTTCGATCCGCAGACCGAACAGCGGATTGACCGCTAGCCGGGCCTGGGGGGAATACTGGCCAGAGCTCTATAACGAGTATTCGCCAGGGGCGGTTGACAGGTCGGCGCGTTTTTGAATTACCCTAGCTTTGAGATAAAATTCTACAAGAATTCAGGGATCTTTTGCAACCTCTCCGGGCGCGGCTGCACTCTGTTTCCGGCGAGATCCAGCGCCAGGCAACATGGAAGGTTTCCTAATGGCAGACCATTTGTACATTGGCATTGACAGCGGGACCCAAGGCACCAAGGGAGTGGTATTGAGTGGACAAAGGGCCGAGTTCATGGCCGAGAGCTATCATGGGTACGGACTCATTGAAAACGAGCGTGGCGGACGAGAACAAGACCCTGAATCATGGATTGAGGCGTGCACCAAGGTGCTTACAGATCTGCTCTGTGATCCCTCGGTCCGCACCTCAGATGTAAAAGCAATCGGGGTGTCAGGACAGCAGCATGGCATGGTTCCGCTCGATGACAAGGACCGTGTGATCAGACCGGCCAAACTCTGGTGCGATACGGAGACCGTGCGCCAATGTGAGCTCATCACTGCCCGAGCAGGAGGTGAACAGGCAGTCCTGGAGGCAATCGGCAACCAGGTGGCTGCCGGGTTTACGGCCTCCAAGGTGCTCTGGCTCAGAGATCACGAGCCCGAAAGCTACGAGCGTCTCGCCACAGTACTGCTGCCCCATGAATATATCAATTTCTGGCTCACTGGTGTGCGGGCGGCCGAATATGGTGATGCGTCGGGTACCGCCTATTTCGATGTAGTTAATCGCTGTTGGTCGGAGACGCTTCTTCAGGCTATTGATCCAACTGGCAAGCTACGGGAATGTCTACCCGGATTTGTCGCCGCCGATGAACCGGTGGGGCACCTACGTACTGAGCTCTGTGAAAGGTTTAACCTGTCTCCTGAGGTGCTCGTATCTTCGGGAGGGGGCGACAATATGATGGCGGGAATCGGCACCGGTAACGTGATCCGCGGTGTTGTGACCGCCAGCCTGGGAACGTCCGGCACCATATATGCGTACTCCGACCGTCCGGTGGTTGACGACAGTGGTGAGCTGGCCTCTTTCTGTTCTTCGAGTGGCGGTTGGCTGCCACTGGTGTGTACCATGAACGTGACGGTGGCCACCGAACTCGTTCGTTCACTTTTGGGGCTCGAAATTGGCGAGATGAACCGGCTGGCTGAGGCGGCGCTGCCGGGTGCTGAGGGGATGCTCCTGGTGCCTTATTTCAATGGCGAAAGAACACCGCCGCTGCCTGGAGCCACCGCGCATTTGGGAGGACTGACAAGCCTCAATATGAATCGGCAGAACTTCTGCCGTGCGGCAATGGAAGGTGCGACTTTCGGTCTTCGGTACGGGCTTGACGTCATTCGGCGCAATAACATCGAACCCCGTGAGATCAGAATGACAGGCGGAGGTGCCAAAAGTCCTCTGTGGCGACAGCTGGTGGCGGATAATTTCAATAGCGAAGTGGTCTGTGTTCAGCAGGAAGAGGCGGGTGCGGCGGGCGCTGCACTGCAGGCACTCTGGTGTACCGAAAGAGCGACCGGCAATCAGACCCCCATTGAGGAGATCGCTTCGCGATTCGTCGCCCTCGACGAGCAGACCAGATGCGGACCCAAACAGGATTCCGTTGCCTCCTATGCAGACCTTTACGCGGCTTACCTTGACTACGATCAGGCACTGCGACCCGTCAATTGCGTTTGAACCGCTGCGGCCACACTCCTCTCACCCTACCCTTTAGAGGGAGGCAAGAACGTCCTCGGCGATCTCCCTAACCTGGCTGTTTTTATCATCAAGCATCCTGAGTGCCTGATCACGAAGGCTCTGATCATTGATGATTGCAAGTACACTCAGTGCTTCACCACGCAGGAGGGGATCTTTTGATGACAAGAGCGCCGCAAGGGATTCAATAGCGAGGTGCATCGAAGCGCATTGCCGGGCCTGCAATTCCTCAAACAGCACCGAGACACCGAGGCGAACAGTAAAGCGCTCGTCATCAAGAATAGCGCCTGTCCATTCGAAGTAGCGGGACTCACGGTAAAACATGGCAACGATATTGTCGACATGACCCATTTCCAGAAAGTCTTTGATTACTCTCAGGAGTTCGGCATCGCTTACCTTGTTCATAATCTGCATGTCTCCATAGTGTTGCCCCAGTCGCAGCATGGGGTGCCGGATGGGACACTGCCAGTCGGGCATAATCCATATTGAGCCCAGGGCTACCATACCACCAGGGTCGCCTGATGGAAAGCATGGGGTGGGGAAAGATAGCGCCGGACGAGGAGAAGAGCTATGGAAGCCCGCCCCGGTCTGTGTTGAAATACCGAGAGTGGTGATAATGTTTATATCGTCATATATTGCAAATATTTTAACGAATACCTCAATAAATATTGTATTATTTGACATTGTTGGCATTGTGGGCTAAGATTTTTTTAAACAAAAAAGGGGCGCTTATGGACACTACTGACATTGCGATCATCTCTGAATTAAGCGATGGAAGAACATCGTTCAAAACCATTGCTGAGCGATTGAATCTGGCTGAAGGTACGGTGAGAAACAGATTCAGAAAGCTTAATAAAAAGGGGATACTCGAGGTCGCCGGTCTGGTAGATCCCGAGGCTCTGCCCGACCATTCGGTGGTTATGATCGGTGTTCAGGTCAGGGATATGGACCTGGTCAAGAAGGCTGAAGAATTCAGTAATTTGCGCGGTGTCATCTCGGTCTGTGTGGTGACCGGCAGATTTGATCTGATCGTTACAGTCATGCTTGCAAAGGATTTTACCATCCTTAAGTTCTACACCGAGGAGGCTATCAAGATCAGCAATATCAGATCAGTTGAAACCTTTGTTGTGTACAAGAGCTTCAACCTCAAAGTACCGTTGCAGATTCAGTCAGGCCAAGAGGTGGCATCATGAGTGTTTCAAAGAAGCTTAGCACGACTGTACTGCATCCGTTTCACCTCGAGCGCAATGCCCACATGGCTGAATTTGGCGGCTATGACATGCCTCTTTGGTATTCTTCCGGAACCAAGGCCGAGCATCTGGCTGTGATCAGCCAGGCAGGACTGTTCGATACCTCGCACATGGCTGTTATCATCGTCGAAGGCAGCGGTGCGTTCGATCTTCTGCAACACAGTTTTACCCGGGACCTGCGTTACTGTCAGGGGAGGAGCGTGGGACCCCTGAGCGATGGCCGAAGCGTCTATGGACTTTTTTTACACAGCGACGGAACCGTGTTGGACGATGCGATCATCAGCCGTTGCGGAGCTGAGCGCTATATGATCGTCGTTAACAGTGGCATGGGAGCAGGTGTCTGCACTCATCTCAGAGAGTTTTCTGATGGTGAGGTAAACCTTGTCGACTGCACTGATGAGCTTGGCAAAATCGATCTGCAAGGTCCTGCTTCGGCCGCTATTTTGCAGAAGCTGCTCAGTGATCCAGAGCAGGTTCTGGCCGATATGCATTACTTCTCCTTCAGAGGCGACATCTTTGCAGGCGGCTCTGAATCGCTTGAACTCAAGGATGGCATTAAGGTGATCGTGTCCCGTACCGGCTATACCGGTGAGTTCGGATTTGAGCTTTTTACCGCAAAAGTCGATGCCAGAGATCTCTGGAACAAACTACTGGATGCGGGTCAATCGTATGGCCTGCTGCCCTGTGGGCTGGCAGCGCGTGATTCACTCAGGGCCGGTGCAATGCTTCCCCTGTCCCATCAAGATATCGGTAATTGGCTGTTTGGTCATACACCTTGGTCTTTCGTACTTCCCTGGGACCCTGACGGTCAACGTTGGACCAAGTCTTTTGTCGGTTCCCAGCAGCTACTCCAGGGGGACAGAGACTATACTTACGGATTCGCCGGATATGATCCCCGGAAGATTCAGGTCGGCGAAGCCAGCGAAGTGCAGGATATTAGCGGCAGACGATTCGGTAGAATTCTCACCTGCACCACCGATATGGCGATTGGCAGGGTCGAGGATCAGATCGTGAGTATTGCTACACCGACCTCCAGAGGGCGTCCCGATTCATTTCAGGCCCGCGGGCTGAGTTGTGGATTTGTAAGGGTTGACCGTCCCTGTGAGCCGGGAGAGCAGATATTTCTGGTGGAAGGTAAACGAAAGCTGAAAGTTGAAATAAGAAAAGATATCAGGCCTGATCGGACCGCGCGTGCGCCGATGGCCCGGATGAGATTAAGCTAAAAGGAGAGGGGTGACCATGAAAGAAATTGATGAGTTGAATCTACCGGGAGACATTTACTACAGTAAAGAACATGAATGGGCTGCCAAAGAAGGCGAGGTCATAAGAATCGGCATCAGCGACTATGCGCAGGATCAGCTTGGCGACATCGTCTTTGTCGAGCTCCCCGAACCGGGGTCAAGTTTCGAGCGGAATGAAGAATTTGGCACACTTGAATCGGTGAAGGCGGTGTCCGAGATTTACATCCCGGTGAGTGGCGAAATCGTGGCGGTGAATAACGCACTTGAAGATGCGCCGGAACTGCTCAATGAGGATCCTTATGATAACTGGATTGTTGAGGTTCGTCCAACCGACATCGATCAATACGACGAGCTGCTCAGCAGAGACGACTACGTGGCGATGTTGAAGGGGTAAACTCATGCGCTATTTGCCTCACACTCAAGAAGAAATTGCTGAAATGCTGGCCGTGACCGGCCAACAATCTCTCGAAGAACTATTTGACCATATTCCCGAAGATCTGCGCTACCAGGGTGAGATCGACATCCCCGGTCCGCTGTCGGAGTGGGAGTTAACGGACCACTTCGAGAATTTGGGATCATCGATGTATACCGGTTCCAGCCGCGCTGTGCTGATTGGGGCAGGCAGTTATGACCATCATGTTCCAGAGATTGTTCGCAGCCTTTCGGGACGCTCAGAATTTCTCACGTCCTACACCCCCTACCAGCCAGAAATGGCTCAGGGGACGTTGCAGGGGATATTTGAATTCCAGACGCTAACTGCACGGCTGCTTGGCACCGAGGTCGCCAACGCGTCAATGTATGATGGCGCATCCGCGCTTGCTGAAGCGCTGCTGATGGCAATTCGCATATCCAAAAAGAAACGGACGGTGGCCATTTCGTCCGCCGTCCATCCCCATTACCGGGAAGTTGTACGGACCTACCTGGCGCCGGGGCCATTCGAGATTGTCGAGCTTCCCTATGGCGCCGACGGCAGGACAGAGCTTTCCGTCCTGGCCGAGATCGATGATCTGGCCGGTGTGGCCCTGCAGTCCCCCAATTTTTTCGGGGTAATTGAAGATCATGCAGCCGCCGCCGAACTGGTTCACGATCGTGGCGCACTCTATATTGCCTGTTTCAGTGAGCCTCTCACTTTTGGACTATATAGAAATCCCGGCTCGTTCGGGGCCGATATCGTTTGTGGTGAGGGCCAGAGTTTTGGGATGAATCAGTCCTATGGCGGCGCCGGTCTGGGCATGTTCGGCTGCAAGCAGCAATTTGTCCGAAACATGCCCGGCAGGGTGGTAGGCCGGACAGCTGACAAGGACGGCAAACGAGGGTTTGTGCTGACACTTGCAACACGCGAGCAGCATATTCGTCGCGAGAAAGCGACTTCGAATATCTGCTCCAACCAGGGATTATGTGCCATGACCGCGGCCATTCACATGGCGACACTGGGGAGCACCGGGTTGCGCGAGCTGGCCAAGCTCAATTACGACAAAGCAGCCCACCTGCGTAATGGTCTGCTCGATGCCGGAGCTACACAACTCTTCAGTGGACCGGTGTTCAACGAATTTGTGGTTGTTTTTGACACAGATTTCCGGCCGCAGCGCGAACGGCTGCTGCACAAGGGAATTGTCGCCGGTCTGCCGCTGACCGGCTACTATCCGGATCTTGGCCAGGCCTATCTGTTCTGCGCCACTGAAACCGTTTCCAGACAATTGATTGATGAACTTCTCGAAGAGGTGCGCCGATGACACACGGACCTGGAACCAACGGGTTGATCCTTGATGAGCCCCTACTCTGGGAAAAAGGAAAACCGGGCAGGGTAGCCTATAGCATGCCGACCAGGGATGTACCGGAGGAGTCGGTTGACGACACCCTGGTGGGAGACGGCCCAGATTTCCCCGATCTTGGCGAACTGGACGTGATACGACACTACACCCGACTCAGCCAGTGGAATTTCGGGATCGATACCGGCATGTACCCCCTGGGGTCATGCACCATGAAGTATAATCCGAAAATAAACGAGAAAATGGCTGCCACCCCAGGCCTTGCCTCAGCCCATCCGCTGCTCGAAGCGGAACTGTCGCAGGGGATCCTCAAACTGCACTACGAGCTGCAGGAATATCTCGCGGCTGTCACCGGAATGGATGCAGTCTCCCTGCAGCCTTCTGCCGGTGCCCAGGGCGAGCTCACCGCGATGCTCATGTTCGCCGCTTATTTTCGTAAGAAAAACGAAAAGCGCACTAAAATCCTGATACCCGACACTGCTCATGGCACCAATCCTGCCAGCGCGGCGCTTTGTGGGTTTGCCTCGATCCCCATTACCTCTGGAAAAAATGGTATCCTTGAGCCGGTTTCGGTTGAAGAACTGATGGATGAGGAGACCGTGGGCATCATGGTGACCAACCCCAATACCCTGGGATTGTTCGAGGAACAGATCAAGGAGATTACCGATATCGTCCACCGGAAGGGTGGGCTGGTTTACGGCGACGGTGCCAACATGAATGCCATCATGGGGATGGTCGATATCAAGCGCTGTGGTATCGATGCCGTCCATCTGAATCTTCATAAAACCTTTTCGACACCCCATGGCGGAGGAGGTCCCGGGTCGGGACCTGTCTGCGTCACCGAGGAGCTGGCACCGTTTCTTCCCGTTCCTCTGGTGATCAAAACTGATCAGGGCTACCTGCTGGAAACCGATGAAGCAGACTCGATCGGCAGAGTGCATGGCTTTTTTGGCAATGTCAGCGTGCTGATCAGAGCTTATAGCTACATTCTGTCGATGGGGCCGGACAATCTCAAAAAGGCCAGCCAGCTCGCAGTACTAAATGGTGCCTATGTCAAGGCACGGCTCATGGATACCTTTGAGCTGGCCTTCGACAGACCGTGCATGCATGAGTGCGTCTTCTCGGACAGCAGGCAACAGGCTTTCAAAGTGACCACGCTCGATATGGCCAAACGGTTGATTGATCATGGCTATCATCCTCCGACCATTTATTTTCCGCTGGTGGTGCCGGGAGCCATTATGGTTGAGCCGACGGAAACCGAATGTAAGGATGATCTCGACACCTTCATCGAGGTGTTCAAGGCGATCGCCGCCGAGGCTGAGCAGGACAGCGAGAGACTGCATCAGGCACCGGTTATTACCAAGGTCCGGCGGCTAGATGAAACCCAAGCGGCAAGGAAACCCTGTTTGACCGGGTAGTATCACAGCCATGATACAAATGGAGTCATGCGGCCTGGTCGATTACCGGGAGGCGCGCCGGCGCCAGCTTGAACTGGTTAAGCGGTTGCACACAATGGAAGGCGAGGGGGATCGTTGCCTGGTTCTCGAGCATCCGTCGGTATTTACCCTGGGCCGTAACGGGTCCTCACGTCATATTGCGGTAAGCAGCGAGTTTCTGGCCGCTAGAAATATCGATGTGGTCAGGGTCGAACGGGGCGGCGAGGTTACCTACCACGGCCCCGGTCAGCTGGTCTGCTATCCAGTGATGAACCTCAAGCGCCGGGGGCTCGGCGTCATAGAATTTGTCGGGTTGCTGGAATCGATCATGCTGTCAGTGACCCGGGAGTTCGGCATCGAGGCCAGAGCTGATGCTCGTAACCGCGGTATCTATGTGGGTAATCACAAAATCGGCTCCATCGGTATCGCGGTAAAGCGAGGAATTTCTTTTCACGGCCTGGCCTTGAATGTGGATTTGGATCTCACACCTTTTTCTTGGATAAATCCCTGCGGGTTAACCGGGGTGGCAATGACCTCAATGGCGCGTGAGTTGAAAGAGGGGATCGATCTCGACCAGGTACGCCAGACTTTGATTGATACTGTCGCCCAGGTGCTTGAAACCAGGCCGCCCTTGGCCGTGAGTCTCAGCGCCGATGGGGTGCAAGGGGATCAGGCCAACACCGCCATGAATGCCAAGCCAAAATGGCTGAAAAAACGTCTGCCGGCTGGACCGGAATACGAGCGAATCCGGCGCCTTGTGGGCACCGCCAACCTCCACACCGTCTGCCGTGAAGCTCGTTGTCCCAATCAGTTCGAGTGTTACGGTAAAGGCACGGCCACTTTTATGATCATGGGCGACCGCTGCACCAGAAACTGTCGATTCTGTGCGGTACAGCACGGCCCGATGGAAGATCTGGATTCTGGTGAACCGCAACGTATCGCTTCGGCAGTGGCCGAAATGAAGCTCGATTACGCGGTGCTGACCTCGGTCACCAGAGACGATCTACCCGATGGTGGCGCAGCCCATTTCGTGGCTACGATCGAGGCGATGCGGAGACGCTGCACGCATACGCTTGTCGAGGTCCTGATCCCCGATCTGCAGGGAAAACAAGCATCGCTTGAAACAATCTGTGGAGCCTCGCCCGCGGTTCTGAACCACAATATCGAAACTGTCGCAGAGCTCTATCCTCGGGTTCGTCCCCAGGCTATCTACGAACGGTCGCTGGAACTGCTGAGACGAGCCGGCACACTCGATGGGTCACTGGTCACCAAATCGGGGATTATGGTCGGACTGGGTGAGAGCAGAGAAGCGCTGATTAAAACCATGGGTGATCTCCGGGAGGCGGGTTGCGAAATTATTACCATCGGCCAGTATCTCCAGCCCACCGCTGAGCACCTGCCGGTAAGCAGGTTTGTCCCACCCGAGGAATTCGAAGAACTCGAAGAGATAGCCCATGGTCTAGGTTTTGGCGGTATTGCCGCAGGCCCCCATGTGCGGAGTTCTTATAAGGCCGGTCATCTCTACCGTAGTCTGCGGAGCCGGGCCGCCAAAGTCTGAATCGACCCGTAGATGTTTGGGAGCTGTCATGCCGGCTGTTGTCCTGCTGCATCTAATCCAGTAACATGGGTATAAAATCAGCGGCGAAAGATTTCAACTTCACTCGAGTCTTACAATGACAGGCGGACTATTTGCGATTTTAGACGATATTGCCATGCTCCTCGATGATGCAGCCATGATGAGCAAAGTGGCGGCCAAGAAAACGGCAGGCATCCTGGGCGACGACCTGGCAGTCAATGCCGAACGGGCCACCGGTTTTCGTGCCTCGCGGGAACTGCCTGTGCTGTGGGCGATCACCAAAGGTTCATTCATCAACAAAGTGATCATCGTACCCCTTGCGCTGCTGCTCAGCGCCTACGCCTCCTGGCTGATCGTACCGATCCTGTTGCTGGGGGGCTGCTATCTGAGTTACGAAGGGGTAGAGAAAATCTTTCACTACTTTACCCACAAGAAGCATGACACCCCTGCGGTCAAAAAGACAGCCGACAAGGCTGCGCTGCTGGAGAAGGAGAAGACCAAAATTAAGTCGGCGGTTCGTACCGATTTCATCCTCTCCATCGAGATTATCATGATCGCGCTGGGGACGGTCATGGACCAAACCCTGCTCATGCGGATTATCGTCGTCACCCTTATCGCTATTCTGGCGACGGTCGGTGTCTATGGTGTGGTCGCCCTGATCGTCAGAATGGACGACATGGGCTTTTATCTTATCGAAAAAGCTCAGCATCTCAAAGGGATCATTGCACGACTGCTCAAGTCGACGGGATCATTTCTGGTCGCCTCCCTGCCGTGGGTGATCAGAGCACTAGCAGTGATCGGCACCATCGCCATGCTGCTGGTCGGGGGCGGGATGTTCACCCACAATCTCCATGCCCTGCATCATGCTGCCGAAGTACTACCGGCGTTCTTTATCAATCTATTAATCGGTGGGGTTGTGGGCACCATTCTGGTGGCCGCTCACCAGCTCGTGGCCAAATTTCGAGTGTGATACAAGCCAGGCCATGGGTACCAGTACTTCTCACATTTCATTAGAGACCGCTGAAAAGGGTGCTTTTTTTGGGAAAGACTGGCCTAAGCTGCTCGAAACTCATGGTATCTGCAAAGAAACTCTGGAACTATTCTGCAGCGAAATTTACGCCTTTTACCGTAATCAAGGTAGGGCGTTCAGCTGGCGCTCTAAGTTGTCGCCTTACCGGGTGCTGGTCTCGGAAATCATGCTCCAGCAGACTCAGACAGGCCGGGTAGAGGAAAAATTTAGCGTTTTCGTGGATCGGTTTCCTGATTTCAAGGGCTTGGCAGTGGCCCCGTTCAGTGAAGTGCTGCGTTACTGGAAAGGGTTGGGTTACAACCGCAGGGCCAAGTACCTGCACGACATCGCCCGGGTGGTAGCAGACCAATTCGACTCGGTACTGCCGGACGATCCTGAAGTATTGGTGCGATTTCCAGGCATAGGAAATGCGACCGCAGCTTCCATTTGTGTATTTGCCTTCAATCAGCCCCACGCGTTTATCGAAACCAACATCCGCACGGTATTCATCCATT
>JABDQA010000170.1 GCA_013042475.1 Desulfofustis sp. | reverse complement strand
ATGGGCCGGCATCGGGTTGGTGTTTTACCGCTGAGTTAAACAGGCCGAGCGCAGCAAGACCGGTGGAGCAATCATATTGCAGCCTGAACCGACTGCCCACCGTTATGTCTCAGTAAGAAAAGGACCCTAGCGGAAGCAGGGTCAGCGGCACCTCAATAATCGATTCCCGGCTGAGGCTCTATGTCCTTGCGATAGGCGTGGGTGATTTCTTCTACCCTGCTGGCGGTATCGGCCCGTTTGAGGACCTCTTCATGGGCATCCCGGCCGGTTAAAACCAGATGCAGGAGTTGAGGTTTGTTATCCAGAATGGCCAGAACCTGGTCCAGATCAATCAGCTTGAGCTGAAGTGCGTTGTTGATCTCGTCGAGAATCAGCACATCGTAATCCCCGGATAACATTTTCTGATTGACCAGTTGCACGGCCTGCTGGGCATTTTCCCGGTGGACCGAGTGGGGGTATGGATTTCCCTGGATACCGCAAAAGCCCTTGCCGGTGGCATGGAGTTCCACCCTGTCACCCAGCATTTTCACCCCATCCCACTCCCCCGAATAGAGATCGCCTTTCATAAACTGAATGATGCAGACCTTCAACTGGTGCCCCGCCGCGCGCAGTGCCATGCCCATGGCACTTGTCGTTTTTCCTTTACCGTTGCCGGTCAACACTACGACCAGGCCATGCTTTTTTTCCGGTTCTAATTTGGTGATTTCCATGGAAGTCGGCAACCTTTAAGCCAGATTCAATAGGTTCTCTGCTTTTTCTTTTTGGCGCTCTTTTTGCCACCTTTCTTTTTCTTGGCTTTTGCTGCCTTGCCATTCCCGCCTTTCTTACCCTTCTTGCTTTTCGCTTTGGCAGTCTTCTTGGCGCCCTTTTTGCCGCCTACACCTTTTGCCTTTGGTTTCTTAGCCTTGTCTTTCTTCTTCTTGGACTTTGGTGCAGCGGCTTGGACCGAGGCCTCCATTTCTTCAATCAACCAATCGGGGAATACCCCCAGACGGCCGTTTAAGAATCTCCCTATCCAATACCGCACCTGGGTAACTTTGAGACTTGCCACTTGCGCCGCCTGCTCCAGGGTCGAACCGGCATCGACAGCAAGCAGCGCCTGGGCTCGCTGGCTATAGGGTGCTTCGGCTTGGGCCAGGGCTTCCAGGATTAATGATTCCTCTACGGTGACTAGAATTTCAATACTCTGCTGGGCAACCATTTTTCCCTCCTCAAGTGGCTAAGTGTAAATTTGGGCCAAATAGAGTCATCCCTTCACACTATGAGACATATGCAAAATTTGTAAAGCTGACGGTTCAATCTCGGCTCTTTTACTTCAACTCAGGCCAGAATTGGGTAGACACGTAGTCGTAGAGGTGGAGATCGAATTGGACGAGCGGTGCCAGGACCTCCCGAATGTGCTGATCCGCTACATCGAAGAGTTGATAATAGTCTGATTTGTTGGACTGGAGCTTCTGCTCGGCCGAGCTCACACCGATCAATTCACAAAAACTATCTTTAAAGCATTCATAGGTTTCGGTTAAACCCACTGAAATGAATCGTGAGGTATTGCTGCAGGCTCTCCGCAGCTCTTCCTCCCCCACCCTGTCAGGACGATAATCAAGAAAATACCTGGTCTGGATATTATCGAAGAAATCCAGCTGATAGTCGTGCAGACCGGTGACGAATCCATGAATTTCTTCAGGGTTGCTGAAATCGATACGGTTGAGGGAGTCGGAGAGGGATTTAATCGTTTCGTTGTGGTGAAAGCCATAATACGATTCCAGCTTGCTTCCGGGCCGTACCCCTTTCACATAGTTTAAGTGCGAATGCAAATGACTGTATGGCTCCCGGATAATGCTGATGAGCTCAAAACCGGACAGATCGACCACCTTTTCAAGTTCATGGAGTGGCAGATGTCCAGCCAGGTAGTGGACCCGTTCAAGTACGCGCTGCAGTTCCTGCTCGCTGAGTCGCTCGATGTGGGTGAGAAACCGGTCACCACTGAAACAGGATCGAGCCAAAGCGTTGAATGAGGTCCCCGCAGTCTTGGGGATATGCATGAAGCAGATCGGAGCAGTCAGGGATGGTTTCAACAGCTCAATTTCACTGCATCCAATCCTGGTCACCGGGGTCTTGAAGGAATCAAAATAAAGTTCAAACCACTGACAGGAATCTGGGGTGAAATCGGCAGGGAAGCTGAAGTCGAACCCGCAGATTCCGCTGGGATGTAAATGCTGTTCAACCAGGTCCGGACGGTACCCGTCGTTGGTGAAACGGCCGATCAGAGTGCCATCGACCATGGCAGCAATATATACCGGTCTCGACTTGCTGAAGCGTGGGTAGCACCAGCCTGAAATGAAACGACCGTTGAGCCTGTCAATCGAGTAGCGATAAAACTTTGCTGCAATCATCTCGTCTGGGTTTACCGCCCGGCATTGTGGTCCCCGTTTAAGGTGACCTGAACTTTTCCAGATTGTACCAGAATTATTGCCAATCGGGCAAAATCAAAGCTCAAAATCTAGGCGGTTGGTCAGCTCTTCCACAACCGCGGGATGATCGATGAGACAATGAGCCCGCGCAGTGCAGGGATTGAGCCTGAAGATGGAATCTCAAGCTCACCTATAGGAGTTTGTACTGCTTTTTCAACTCCTTGTAGACCAGCGTGGAGACCTGCCGTATTACGTTGCCCCTGGTGAGCATCCAGTTGCCATAATTGCTTGCCCGGGTGTCGCGTTCGATAATACCGACAAGGGCATACGGATAGCGGTTGCCCTTCCTGTCTTTGGCGACCAGAATGCCCATGTCGCCGCAGAGACGTGCCGTCGATCCGGTCTTGTTGTAGACCAGCGTACCCCGGGGTATCGGGGTCCCGTTGTAGATTCTGTCGCGCCCCGGCAGCGACA
This sequence comes from Desulfofustis sp., assembly GCA_013042475.1. Taxonomy (GTDB): domain Bacteria; phylum Desulfobacterota; class Desulfobulbia; order Desulfobulbales; family Desulfocapsaceae; genus JABDQA01. Next base: position 7,873 of record JABDQA010000170.1, on the reverse strand, counting down.
TCAGTCTCCGTATTTCCTTGCCGTAGGGCAGCTCATTGTTCCACAGAGCCAGGAGAAAGCGTATATAGTCGGCAGGCAAGGCACTATTTTTATAAGTTCTGCCGCCGGAGGGAATGTATTCGACGATTCTGGTATTCTTGAAAATGGTACCGTAGTGGCGGCGCAGCAGCCGGTCCACCTCAGCGGGTCCGCCAGCCATGCGCATGACCCAGTTGGTGGCTGGATTATTCGAGCGCTGGATCATCAACTCCATGTTGCGGCGGCTCTTGGGACCATATTTAAGGGAACCCTCCTTCACCCGGTGGAAAAATGCCAGGGCAACAAAAGGCTTGATCATCGAGGCAGCCTGAAACACCTTGTCGGCATTGATATCGACCAGACTTTTACCGCTGGTCAAGTCGTAGACCATCCAGCCGGTCTTTTCATTACTGGACAGTTTGCCGGCCCTCCGCTGTTCCTTAATAAAACGCTCGATAGCCGCCTCGAAATTGCCACCCACCGGTGCAAGAGCAAAGTCCCTGGGCCTAGGCGTCGAAGGAGCCGGGGTTGGTCTGCTTTTGGCTGTCCCCTGGACCACCTTCGGCGGAGGCGAAACCGGCGCAGGTGTTTTCGCCACAGCCTTGGGCCCAGGGGAGGAGGTTGCCTGCTCCTCATCGAGATGGGACGACTCGCCAAAGACCACCGGATTATTCTTCTCGGCGATAATGGTGGTCGATATCTTCTTGCGTTTGAGCAGCTTGGCGTGATTTCTGGCGACTTTATAGGTTGATGAGCGGTCACTGCGACGGCGGTAGATTAGGGTGTAGTTATTTTTGTCGGTCTGTTCGATATAGAGATTCTTACCCACCTCGTCTCCAAGGTAATTGTAAACCCTGGCATAGCGTTTTTTCATGTCTTCCAGATTGGGGCCCAGACCATAACTGACGTTGTACAGTTCGAAATAGCCGCTGTCCTCGACAGCGAAACATTCCGACAATCCCTCGCTGCGCAGAAGCTCACTATGCTTGACCATGAGTTGCGCCGAACTCAGGGCGGTACCATTATGATCGTAAACGATTCCGTAGCCGCCCTCTTTCTTGCCGACTATGCGCAGATGAGGGGCCGCCCCTGGCTCCAGGGTTTCCTCGAGTTGATTCTGGTAATCGAGGACGTTGTCCAAATCGTCATCCCAGATATAGGCAATATCGTATTGGACGGATTTGGAGAAAAGAGGTTCAGGGCCAGACAGCAACAGGCAGACAAGGCAGGAGAAACTGAAGGCAAAAACACGTAACATTATGTATTTATTTAACTTATCTTTGAATAAAGTAAAAAGCTGGACAAGTATAACAGAACATTGGCGGTAAAAAAATGTAAAAAATTAGTTTGTTATCAACTCTGTCCAGTAAGTATCTCCACAACTCTGGTTGCTCTGCCAGTCCAGGTCTGTTATTACTAGCCCCCGGATAAAGTTATAACGAAAACCTTCAAGCTATCGGTGAACGGCCCCCTAACAGTTAATCATGCAGTATCTTGTTATTCTCCTTTCTATTACATTTTTCATACCAGCCGTCTTCGCTTCCGATCAGCCCGAAGAGGTGCTCTCCATTGCTGTTGACAAGCTACCCATCAAATATGACAACGTGATTGAAACGGTGATCATCGACGCCTTGCGCTACCAGGTCCCCGAGCCATGGACCGGTAACCGCCAATTTCCAACCTCCCGCAATCTCGATGAGCTCAAACAGATTCCCACGCAATACACCCACGAGGGAAGTGAGATATATATACTGGCAGAAGCTCATCCACCATTGCTCGAGATGCTCGAACAGGCCCACCTTGATGGTATCGAATTGAAGGTCGAATCCGCCTACCGCTCCATCCATTATCAGACACGTATTTTCATCCGTATGCTCAAGCAGGGCAGATCTTTTGAGGATATCGTCCGCTATGTGGCGCCACCCGGCTATTCCCAGCATATGCTTGGAACAGCCATGGATTTCTACCCGAGCAATTGGGAATTCGCCGAGACCAAGCAGTACAGATGGCTGCAGGAAAATGGGGCAAAATTCGGTTTCGAAGAAACCTATTCAAAAAACAACCGCTACCGCATGCCCTGGGAAGCCTGGCACTGGAACTACATCGGCGAGCCGGATATCGTTGATGAAATGGTGGCTGAGGATGCAGATAAAGAGGATGAAAAATCAGTCCTCACCGAAGCTGCCGAGAGCACAGTGACAGAAGTGTCAGAAATCATAGAGCGGGATCTGGAGCCTTCAGATACAGCCGGAAGCACCTTCGCTGAGGGTGCTATTATTGTGGAGGAAGTGGAAGAGGGGGAAATTCTCTCTAACTGAGTGTCTCTTCGAGCTGACCATCAACTCGCAGGTTTGCTGGACTCCCCGGCGATTAATCTGTTGAGCAGTGATTCTACGTAGTTCAGGTGGGTCTCCATCCTGGTAACCGCGAGAGTTTCATCTCCCACCTTGATGGCATCGACGATGTCGCGATGCTGCTGATACATGTATTCCGTCTCATCGTCGTAATAGCAGAGGCCGACCTTCTCCTTGAGCAGGTCGTAGATGGAGAACATCAGGTGGGTCTGTATCTTATTGTGGGTCGCCTCGGCGATGGCCAGGTGAAAAGCGGCATCGTCTTCGGTGAACGAGGCATTGTCCTTAAGTTTTTGCCCCATCTTCTCAAGACACTTTTCAATCCGCTCAATATCAGCCTCGGTGGCCCGCTTGGCCGCCAGCCTGACATTGCCTATTTCGATGATGGTTCTCGCCTCGATGAGCTCCAGAGAAACTTTTATATCATCTTTGAGCAGGTGGTGGAGTGGTTCGGTGATGTTGCTCGGAACCAGCGACTTCACCCTCGTACGACGACGCTGAGCCATCTCCACGAAGCCCATGGTGGAAAGAGTATTTAGCGCCTCACGCAGGGTCGGGCGGCTGACATTGAACACTTTCATGAGCTCTCGCTCAGGGGGCAGTGCATCGCCCGGCTTCAGTCTGCCGTTGGCGATCAGGCTCTTGACCTGATCGACAATCTGAGCCGAAACCTTCCTCTGTTCAATGGCTCTAAATACGTTGTCTTCCATAGTGTTCCGTTTGGGGCCGGGGTGAAGGAACACCTTCACCCCGGCAAATGTTGCCTAATTAGACGCCGACGCCGTGGTCGGCCATTCCTTTCAACAGCTTATAACGATTGTTCACTTCCTCTTCGATCTTGGACCGAAGTCGCTTCGACTCTTCCGGATGACTTTTTTCGAGCGCCGCAAACCGGACTTCGTTGGAGAGGAAGTCCTGCAGGGTGCCGTTGGGTTCCTTGTAATCGAGGACAAACGGATTCTTGCCTTCGTCTGTGAGACTCGGGTTGTAGCGGAACATCGGCCAGTACCCAGATTCAACGGCCAGTTTGGCCTCATTCTGGGTCTTGCCCATGCCAGCGCGCAGGCCGTGGGCAATACAGGGTGCGTAGCAGACAACCAGCGAAGGCCCAGGATGCCGTTCAGCCTCCATGAAGGCTTTCATGGTCTGTTGTTTATTGGCACCCATGGAAATCGAGGCAACGTACGCGTGGCCGTAAGTGATTATCATGCGGGCCAGGTCTTTCTTGGAGACCTTCTTGCCCGAGGCGGAGTATTTCGCCACGGCGCCGGTCTGAGTTGCTTTGGATGACTGTCCACCAGTATTTGAGTAGACCTCAGTGTCCATAACCAGGATATTGATATCTTCGCTCTGGGCCATGACGTGGTCAAGTCCGCTGTAACCGATGTCGTAGGCCCAGCCGTCGCCGCCGACGATCCAGTGCGACTTCTTGGTGAATAGGTCTTCGCACCTGGCAATCTCTCCCAGGAGCTTGTTGCCTTTGGTGTCTTTGAGCAGCTCTTTGAGCCTGTCGCCGGTCTCCCTGGACCTCTCGGCATCATTCATCGCTCCGAGCCAGGCAGTCAATGCCTCCTTGAGATCGGCGGGGATATCCGTCTCCAATGTCTGTTCGACCTTAGTAGCCAGGGCTTTTCTTCTGGTACCGTAGGCCAGGGCCATGCCGTAGCCATACTCGGCCGCATCCTCGAACAGCGAACTCGCCCAGCCGGGACCATGACCGTCAGCATTGGTGCAGTAAGGAGATGAGGGAGCAGAACCGCCCCAGATCGAGCTGCAGCCGGTGGCGTTGGCAATGGTCATGCGCTCACCGAAGAGCTGGGTAAGAACCTTCACGTAGGGGGTCTCACCGCATCCGGCACAGGCGCCGGAGAACTCAAGCAGAGGCTGGTAAAACTGGCTGCCCTTTATCGAGTCACGATTCATGATGCCGCCCTTATAGGGTATGGTCTGCGAAAATTCGAAGTTGGGTACTTCCCTCTCGGTCTGGGTAACCGTGGGCTTCATCTCAATTGCCTTGTTCTTGGCCGGGCAGATGTCGACACAGTTGCCGCAGCCCTGGCAGTCCAGTGCATTCACCTGAATCCTGAACTGATAGCCTTTCAATGCCTTGCCTACCGCCGGGACGGTCTCGAAGGTGTCGGGCGCTCCCTTGAGTTCGTCATCGGTGGCCAGGATTGGGATAATAGCAGAGTGGGGGCAGATAAATGAGCACTGGTTGCACTGAATACACTCACTCGAGATCCACTCGGGTACACTCACTGCCACGCCGCGTTTTTCATAACGGGCGGTCGAGGTCGGGAACACACCGTCGGGCGGGAAGACGCTGACCGGTAGATCATCGCCCTTGAGCGCCTGCACGGGGTACATGATTTTCTCGACATAGTCGGTGGCTTCCGGTTTGGGCGGGATGCTCCCTGCGGCCTGGCCCCAGGATTCAGGGATGTCGACCTCGATCAGGTTATCGAGGGTGTTGTCGACTGCACTGATATTCATTGCCACGATATGGTCGCCCTTCTTGCCGAAGGTCTTCTGAATGTCCTTCTTGAGCAGATCGATGGCTTCCTCGATGGGCAGCACGTTGGCCAGCTTGAAGAAACAGGTCTGCATGATCATGTTGATGCGGCCGCCGAGCCCCACATCCTGGGCAATTTTGATCGCATCGACAGTGAAGAACTTGAGCTTCTTGTCGTGGATCGTCTTTCTCAGATCGCCCGGCAGCTGCTCTTCCATCTCTTCGGCCGACCATGGGCAGTTGAGCAGGAAGGTTCCGCCCTCTCTGATACCCTCGAGGATATCGTAAATATTTACATAGGTCGGATTGTGGCAGGCAACAAAATCGGCCTCGTTGATCAGGTAGGTCGATTTAATCGGCACATCTCCAAAACGCAGATGGGAGATGGTAATGCCGCCCGATTTTTTCGAGTCATAGGCGAAATATCCCTGAGCGTATTTTTCGGTGTTGTCGCCAATGATTTTGATGGCGCTCTGATTGGCTCCCACCGTACCGTCCGATCCCAAACCCCAGAACTTGGCCCTGATGTTGCCTTCCGGCTCGGCCTTGAAATCCTCGGCCACCGGCAGCGACATGTGGGTCACATCGTCGTTGATGCCGACGGTGAAACGCTTCTTGGGCTCGCTGGCAGTCATGTTGTCATAGACCGCCTTGATCATAGACGGGGTGAACTCCTTGGAACTCAGACCGTAGCGTCCGCCGTAGATTTTCGGGGGCGCCATGCCCTTATCGATGTAAGCGGCACAGACATCTGTGTAAAGCGGTTCACCTACAGAGCCCGGCTCCTTGGTTCGATCGAGAATGGTAACCGCGGAAGCGGATGCGGGCAGAGCGGTGAAAAAGGCATCGACATCAAACGGACGATAGAGGCGGACTTTGACCAGCCCCACTTTCTCGCCTTGGGCGCTCATGGCATTCACCGTCTCCTCGATGGCCTCGCAACCGGAACCCATGGCGACGACCACCCGTTCGGCCTGGGGATCACCAACGTAGTCGAAAAGATTGTAGGTGCGACCGGTCAACTTGGATACCTGCTCCATGTATTTGGCTACGATCGCCGGAGTCGCCAGGTAATATTTATTACATGCCTCACGGCTCTGGAAATAGATATCGGGATTCTGAGCGGTACCCCTGGTGTCGGGCCGCTCAGGATTGATCGCCCGTTTCTTGAAGGCCCAATAGGCGTCCCAATTGAACAGCTTGGCCATGTCATCGTAATCGATGACCTCGATCTTCTGGATCTCGTGTGAGGTTCGGAATCCATCGAAAAAATGCAGGAACGGTACCGAGGATTCGATGGTCGCCAGATGAGCAACCAGTGCAAGATCCATGACTTCCTGTACCGAACTGGAAACGATTTGGGCAAAGCCGGTTTGCCGGGTAGCCATGACATCGGCCTGGTCTCCGAAAATCGACAGTGCATGGGCAGACAGGGAACGTGCCGTGACATGGAAAACCGAGGGCAGGAGTTCACCGGCAATTTTATACATATTGGGAATTTTCAGCAGAAGTCCCTGCGAGGCAGTAAATGTACAGGTAACCGCACCTCCGACTAGGGAACCGTGCACTGCACCGGCGGCTCCTGCCTCGGACTGCATCTGCTTCACATTCAGGGTTTCCCCGAATATGTTCTTTCGGCCCGCAACCGCCCAGGCATCAGCGATTTCTCCCAACGGACTGGATGGAGTAATGGGGTAAATGGTTGCCACCTCACTCATGCCGTACGCCACGTGACATGCTGCGGTATTACCATCAATAGTTTGCATTTTACCGTTCATGAATTCACCTCAACTTGATTAGTTGTCTTCCATCACCTCGTTGCCCGACTGAGCCCGCGACCTAATAACCATCCTGCCCCGGCTGCCAGACAAGATCCAGTGATACGCATCCAAATTTGATATCGTCACGCAGCCCCATCGGTTTCAGTCGTACTTAAGCCGGTGGCCTGCAAAACTCACGATCTTGTCTACTGGTCAAAAAAACAGTGTGACAACGTAACATGCGGTCAATCAAAAAACTAGGATTTAACCCATCACCTGGTCTGATCAGGCCTCGGGCATTCTTCCATGGACCTGATGCAAACAACCAAAGACAGATCGATTTTTCTGAGTTTTCCCGGCCGCATTACCCGCTATGTACACTGGACAGAACGCTCAAGTTATTAGATAATGGTCGAGACATCAAGTTGATCCATTCTGCTGTTCACGATAAATACTTATCGTTTATATCAATGATCCTGAATCAACTCCGTTCGCCCAGAATCCCCGTCAAACCCTCAATCAGGCGGTTACGCTCTCCTTATAGGCCGTCATCTCGGAAATATGGAACACCCGGGTTTTAAGACCGTGTTTCCTTATACCCCAGGCCAGCTGAATCATGCAGGCCGGACAGCTCGTCACCAGGATGTCAGCTTCGGTTTTTTTCAAATTATCGATCTTGCGATCGAGCACCTTCTGAGATAGATCGTAGTGCGTCAGGGCATACGATCCGGCACCGCCACAACACCAGTCTGCTTCTGCCATTTCACGAAATTCCACATTGGGAAGACTATTGAGGATATCCCTACTCTCAGATTTAATGCCCTGGCCACGCACCGCATGGCAGGGATCATGGTAGGTAACCACTGCCGTGCCGTCCTTGGCGACCACCTCTTGGACCGCCTCGGTTCCGGCATGGGCGTCGTGGTAACTGTCCATGACTTCCTGCTTCTTCTCATCGTCAGCACCAAATTTGGAGGTGTAGAGGAATTCTACCACGTCCCTTATCTTCGTACTGATCTGCTCGATCAGCTCAATTTTTTCGGGATCATCGGCATATATTTTCTTGTATTCTTTGAGAAAGGACGCACAGCTGGAGCAGTCGGTAACAATCACGTCGACATCGGCCTCGGCGAAGATCTTCAGGTTCTTCTCGGCCAGCACCTTGGTATTTTCAATATCACCATAGCTCCACGGCGGCAGCCCGCAGCAGCAGTTGTTGAGCACAGTCA